>NZ_JARGEJ010000060.1:0-23771 GCF_029211245.1 Robertmurraya sp. DFI.2.37
CAATAGGTACGGACTCAACCACAACTCCGCCGTACGGGTTTTTCGCGAGCATGGCGTCCCACGCCCGTCGCAAGTTATCGAATAGCAAGTCGAAACCATATCAGCGTTATTAGCGTAATGTGGCGACAGAATTACTTAACGACTGCCTCAATAACCTCCGACGGACGCCGGCTTATTCGCCGCTCGCCTTCCACGCCGCGCCAATGATATAGGCGATAAGCATTGCGCAATATATCGTAATCGCCCCCGTCATTTGCTCACCGCCCAACTATTTCCGTAAAATGCAACGTACATAGCTTCGATTTGTTTGCGTTTCTTAATGCGTTTGATTTCGTTTAAATCGACGACATTCATCCGAGTCGCACCGCCTTTATTGATGACATATAGTCGGCAACTGGTTTGCCCTCATAAATTCGATTAGGGTCGTGAGTAATTCGTTCTATTTTTCGTTGCAATAACGTTTTATTATCAATCGCTAGATTTCGCTTTATCATCGTAAAGCACTCCTTTTGTCCCTTGAAATTTGTCGCAAAATTTTGTACGCTTAAAAACGTGTTGCTTATAGCCAACTAGACTCATTTAACGTATAATGAGTAACGGGGATAGGACGTATTGTCTAAACGCCTTATCCACCAAAAATTAAAGCGCGACTAAATAGTCGGTGTAATCTCCGTGCTGTTTAGGGTCAAACTTCGCTGCCAGGCGAGTTAATGCGCGTAATACTTTCGAATGGTGCCAGCCTAATTCCTTCGCGATTGCCGTCGCTGTTGGTTTCGGGTGGTTGAGGAACGCTTCAACGATTGCCGTCGTTGTTTCGTCCGCACCGTCGAGAAGGGAGTCGATCAGTTGCCGCTGGTCGGCTCTTTTCTTTGCGGTGACATATTCCTCGAGATTAAATTCGTCGGCGATTTCGAAAGTTGCCGCTTCCGCGCCGTCGATTTTTAAGACCTCTGAAGTTCTTAATCTATTACTCTTGCGGTATAAATCGCACCGCCTCCGTACAATGTTAACGTTTAGGTAATGTTCGAAGTTTCCGACCGATTGCCAAGTGCGTATACTTTCGATTAATGCGTCCTCATAAACCGCGATTACGTCCCAAACCGTAGACCTTACCGACTTGCTTACCGCTTCTAAATTGTTCCATTTCTGCGAAACAATCTGATAGATTTCCGTAAACACTTCGTCTCTTTTCGTTTTTTGGTAGATTAATACCAGTTCATTTAGTTGTTTTGTTCTATTCAAATTAAACACTCCTTTTTTAGCTTTCACAATATTAAACGAACGTAATTTTAATACCGCGCAATTTTTTATACGTTAATTAACGTACTTGATGAAATAAATATACCACCGCTTGTCCGAATATTTTAGAAAGTTTAGTATTTTTTATTTTTGGGAAAACGTTCAATTTATGTAAAAGAATAGAAAAAAAGAAGGGTTATCAGCCCTTCTTTAGATGTGCTTGGGTATTAATTAAATTTTACAGTCCGCCAGGACCGGGGTCATACGCTGTTTTTTCTACTGGAATACTTTTTAGTCCTCCTTTTCCGGGGTCAGCAACTTCTTTACCACCGGAAAGAGCTCCTAGTCCTCCTAACAATAGTGCTGCGATGATTACACTGCCGATAATTTTTTTCTTCATCTAATCCACTCCTAATCTTGCATTAATAATTTCGCAATAGAAGCAAACATGGGGTCATCTTTAACGAAACGATATGGTAAATTTGCAAAAAACTTACCGTTTTGTTTTGTAAAGCAGACTATTGATTGCACAAATAAAGATTTATCGCCGGTGGCTAGTCCTTTGTAATATAATTTAAAGCCGTTCACTCCAACTTGTTCAATCACCGAATCGATTAATCTAATTGACTCCTCCTTATCTCCCATCAGTGCTTCAAAATGCGCTATTTCGGAAATGTCGCTTGTTATTGGTCTCTTACTATGTTTCATCCAGACGTTTTTTACGAATGGAATGTCGTTTTCATCTACTATTTTCGCGTCTTCCATTCTACCTAGATTAATTAGCAAGTCCCTATATTTAATGATATTACCCAAGCACTCATCATAGTTATCTAACAAGTGCGACATTCCTACTATATAAAACGAATGAGCAGTCAAAGTTGCGCAAAAATCCGATGAAATTATTTCTTTTGCATATATTCTTGCTTCTTCCGGTTTATTATAAGTATACAGATTTACATATGAAAGTAATTCTTTAATTCTAATTTCAAAAGAATCTTTTATAAAATCTTCGTCAATTTCATTCAAGGTATCCATTAAGCCCTCAACGACCGCTGCCATCGAATTATAGTCGCCAAAACGATGTTTGCAACTAGCTTCTAAAATACTCATTAACATTTTTAATTCAACAGATTTCGGTGAAAAGGAGCGTATTTCGTTTGAAACTTTTGAGATAGGTTCTTTTCTTAAATACATAACTTGTATTTTATATGCTGTTGTCCACTCCAATAACTCTTGATTATTGTGAAATTGTATTACTCGGCTTATTAACTCGTCAAGGTCATCAACAAGTTTATTAACTGCAAGAAATTCCATTGCGTATCTGACATTTTTAGGTTGTTGCAAATTCATACACCAAGTTTTAAAAATATTAAAATAATTGCTTTTAAAAATAAATTTCGCAATTTTTAATAAAGTAGGAAACTTCAATTCTGTTCCCTTCTTAAAATGCGACAGAGCGCTGTTAGTAATACCGGCTGCTTTTGCTATATCCGCCCATGAAATTTTTGGTTCGATTGTATCTAAAGCTTCTTCAATTGTAGAAAGTATCACTAACACTCAACACCCTTCTAATTACTTCTTTTTCTTTGGATTCTCTTGTGTTTTATCAATTACCCATACATTTCCGATTTTCTTTGCTTTTACTTTTCCTTCCGCGCATAAATTTTTTATGTACTTCGGACTCAACCCCCATAACTTAGCAGCATCTTCTACTCCTATCATATTTTCAAGGGTCATTGTTAACACTCCTTCTGAATGTGCCTAAGCGCACCTTTTATAAACTAACTATAACATGTGCGTTTGCGCATGTAAAGAAAATATTGTCAATAAATCTAAAATAAGTTAATATGAATTTGCATCCCATTTGGAGGTGTTTGTTACGTATAAAGTCGGAAGATGCCGTATACAGGAGCTTCTTGACGACCGAGGTTTAACGCAACAAGACCTCGCCGATAAAACCGGTATGAGTAAGCAGTACATTAACGATAAGATACACAACCGAAAGGGCAAACACGGAATGTGGATAGACAGCGCAAAGACTATCGCGGCTGCTCTCGGTTGTGCAATCGATGACTTGTACGAATGGATACCGGCAGAAAAGGAAGCGAAAGGTAAGAGCGAACGAAAGTAATTTCGTAGCCTTACCGCGGGCAAGTGTACGTTAATTAACGTATTTTTAAATTCAGCGATTTGCGTCCTTCCGACTTTTTGACCGCATCCCTCAACGCCTGCACTCCGAACCGCACCAACGCCTCATTTGCGTCTTTTACCCGACTGTCAACATACGCATTATTCAATCGCATATAGCCACGCATGTATCGCTCAATTTCCGCTCGCAGTTTGCCGCCTGCTTTATCGTTGTCTGTTGCGATAATTAAGTCCTCGATAGGCGACCGAAGCAGCACGTCGCGCTTGTACTCGTTAAAACTCGAGCCGCCAACCGCCACGGCTGCATACCCAACTTCCCGCCAACTCATCGCATCAATTTCCGCCTCGCAAATCACCGTTTGGCTCGCCGCATGGTCAATGCCGTAAATTAATTCTCGTATTGGTCTTGCGTCGGGCGAATTCGCGTACCAAAAAGCCTTTCCGTAAGTTTTGCGGTACTTTACGTTTGCCAGTCGCCCGTCCGCCAATCGCCACGGAATCACGACCGCTTTATTTCCTGCGTCGTGCAAGACGCCCATTTGCCGCTGGACGTCCGGGCTGATTCCGCGTTTTAATAAATAATCGTAATTCTCGGCATACGGCGCCAAGATGACGTTATTCAACGACTGTCTACCTCGCTGAATTCGCAGGCGAATCGGTTTAAGTTTTATATCGTCGGCTGTGTAATCGTTTCCATAGGCGCAAAGTAGGTAATCTTCCGTTTCCTCGTAGGTCTCATTGCGGAGGAATGCGAGCAGTTTAACAAAGTTGCCGCTTTGCCATTCCGCGTCGTATGCTCCGCTGTCCGACCATGTGCCTGGCGGATAATCGCCATATGGTTCGAGGCGAACGAAAAAACTTGGCGTTTGGTCGTAGCGAAAAGGACTTGCTGCGATTAATTTGTCGGTTGACCAACGCGGCCGTGTCCACTCGAACGCTTCTAACTCTGCGCGCACGTCAACGTCGACCGTTTGTCCTCGTATTTTAATTGTATTCGACATAGTTTTGCGTTTCCCCTCCCTCGCGCGCATTAAAAGTCGAAATGACTCGCCTCCGCTTCGCCTGTTTCCATTTCTTTTAAAACACCGTAATCAAATAGCGCCGTAAGTTCTAAAGTAAAGTCCTCGCCACCATTACGCCCTTTTTCAATTCCAACCATCGCAATCCCTTCTTTTTCTACGCTATCAAAACCGATTAAATTTGTCGCAATGTCGAGTAGTCTCATTGACGTCTTGACTTGGTCGCGAGTAGGCAGTTTTAGTTCGCGATTACCTTCATCGTCTCGTTTCTTTTTTTCAACCGATGCCTGCACGGTATAAAACCCAACGACGTCATTGTCGCCTATAATTTGCTCAAAACGAGACGCTGCTTGCTCTGCCGCACCTCCTGTAGTTTTGTTAACGTTTTTGCCGTAAACGTCATTTAAACCGTAGAAAGGGTCGATAAACACCGCGTCAATTTCCCCTTGCAATAATTCTCGTTCAAGGTCGTCTAGTGTACGGGTTAATTCGCTACTGCTTTTTCCTTGAAAATAAAGTTGTCCGGGGTAATACTCGTCAAGTAGTTCGACCACCTCTACAAATTTATCTCGGATTTCATCGTCTAAATTTCCCGACAATATCCGCTTGTTTGGAAGTCCTAGCTTTCGTCCTAATTCGTCGGTTAATAACTCGTCGTTAGCAGTAGCGACACTGATTAACCTCGAAATCCAAACGTATTCTTTAACCTCAAACGACTTTACGAGTACGTTAGCGCCTTGTCGGAGCAACGAATCTACTATTTTTATCGCAAGGTAAGTTTTTCCCCGACCAGATTCGCCTATTATTCCGTACACATCACCACTAAACCATCCGCTGATTTCTGATGTCAGACGAGGAAACGGCGTGTCCCATCGCTTAAAAGATTTTCCGACCTCCCGTTTTTTATACTCCGCTAAAAATTCCGACTTTATTTCTTCGAGTGTTCGTCCTATTTTTTCACGAACGTTTGTTCTAATTTTAATCGATTCGACTTCGGATTGCAACCATTCAAAGAACGAAAAAATATCCTTAAACCCAAGTTCCTCGTACTTCTTCGGTATTTCATTTTCCGCCAACTCCACGAATTCGAGCATCGCCGATTGTTCCTTAACCTTACGCGTCAAATATTCGTAGCTGTCGCCTACTTGTGGCGCATAAACAAAATCGGGACAATTATCCGACACGACAGCGTATGATGGCGCCTGCCCGCGATTCTGCGCTGCGTAGTCGTTGATAAAACGAAAGACCTGCCTATCGCCTTCCGTTGGAAGCATGCGCTCGGTGATGCCGAAACGGGTTAGCGCTTGGACGTCGTTGTTATCGATAACTTTCGAAAATAATAGTTGTGCTTCGTGCATGCGTTCGCCCTCCTTTTTTAATTTGTAGAACGTGGCAAATACTTCTGCAAAGTAGTTTCTTCGAACTGTGCATTAATCATCAAACTCTGTATTGTTGTCACACCGTTCACACCATAGTATCTGTTCTATATACTCGTTCATTGTTCCATATTGCCGAATATCACCATAAAGAGATATTTTATCGTTTTTTCTTTTATAATCATCACCTGTAATTATTTCATTGCCACAGTTATTGCAACGAATTGTAAAACCTGCCATCTAATCACCCTCCTTACTTCGCAGTTTTTTTTCGATTACTCCTTACCTACCAACTTCTTCAACTCCGCATCTATCGCCATTATCCGCGCACCATAAGCTTCGTCATTCGTCCGCTCCATCGCCTTCCGGTACCACTCACGCATATCTAGCAAGTTATCGATTTGCTCGACGCGCTCCTGCCGCTCGGTCTTACGCCTCTCAGCCAATTCCCTTGCGGTCGGCTTGCGCGGCTGAAACAACGTCGCGAAATCAATTCCGACAATTAAATCGGTCGCATCAAACGCCTGCTCTCCCGCCGGCGTCAAGTCGCTTTCATCCGCTTCTAGCCATTCCGCAGTCACGACGTCGTGCAACTCGTAAACTAACTCCGTCCATTGCTCGTTGGGGTATGCGTAATCTTCGCGTCGGTAGCCGTCGACTTGGAACACGCGTGGCCAGTAACCGGCAACATAGACGCGGTCGCCGAACGCAAATTTCGGGTTTATCGGTTTCATTCGGTCGCCTCCAATAACTCTGGATTTTCGTAAATGTTGCCGATGACACTGTAATTGTTAATCCAGTCGATAGGCGCATGAATTTCTTCATGTTTTCCTTCTATTGTTTTAATTGTGCTGTAATCGAAGGAGCATCCTTGAAAACCGACCTTCCCAATTTGCAAAAATCCTTCTTTACCGTCGTAATCGACTATTCCACCACCACTGTCTCGGTTAGGGACATATTCATCTTCTTGCCAAACTTTTAAAATATCCCCCTCATAAATTTCCTTCCCGTTTTTGTCTTTTAAACCTGTGTACTGCATTAATTCGAATTTTCCGAAACCGTAAATCAATCGGTTAAAGTGGTCTCCTAAAGATTCGTTTTCATCAAATTCATACATTCGATTATTTGTCGGTAACCAAGCCCTAAATTTTATTATCCTCACTTTCGCATCCCCCTTTTCGATATACCCTCAAACTCTATCGTCGCACACATATCGCGCATCCTATCGTACAGCCTCGCGTCAAACACTTGCGCCATATCCTCGATTGGCAAATTCGAAGTATACACGGTCGGAAGTCCGTTCGCCGTGCGGTAGTTGATAATCGTATGCAAATCGCCCCTAAAAGCGTCACTCGCCCCGCGCACACCAATATCGTCAAGGACTGCGAACGGTGCAAGCTTCGCGCGCTCCATCGCTTGGTAATACGGACGGCTATACTGCTCGGCGATGTCCTGCGGAATGTTACCGCGATTGAATCCGAGAAACAACGTTTGCCAATTATTTACGTCCAAAAAATACGCCGGCTGCTGCAACGGTTGCTTGCCTCGTTTAATCGAGCCGATGTAATGTGCGATTAGCCACTCGTTTAGCACGGCGCTTGCCGTCGTAGTTTTGCCGGTACCGGGCGATTCCGACCAAAGGTACAGCGACTTAATCCGCCCCGAGTTTTCCGAGAATTGTCGTTCAAATGTCGCAACATAAGCGTCGATTAATCGATAAGCCTCCGTCTGACTCGCGCGCGCTGGCGAATTTGCTACCGTGGTTAGTCGATAATCAGCCGGCACATTGGCGAGCCCAGCACGCCCCGACTTGCCGGTCATGCCATGCATACCGATAAAGTGCGAACAAGTGCGATTACACGACGGCGAGTTTGCGAGTTTGCAGTGTGCCAATAATATGCAGTGCTGCGCATGAGTATTTTCGTGTGTGTTCGTCAAAGTGTTGCGCCTCCTTCCGTGTAGTTCGTTTTTCGATAGTACGTTGATACTTCGCCCGTCGGCGTTTGTCTGCGCCTTTAACGCGTGGCTCATCGTATCTCCCGTCCATCGTTCAATCCCAACCGCCGTAAGTTTTATTTACTTCGACTTTCAGCCGTCGGTTTAACGTCAAGAACGTTCACTTCCGATTGTTTTGTCCGCGATAACAAAAGCTTGACCTATTACTAACGCGAGCATTACGGAAAATATGATTCTCACGGGTGTCGGGCCGTGATTTAATACCGCCCATACTGCGAAAATAGTAAAACTGCCCATGAATAGCGACTCCAAAACGAATAACAATACGTTAATAAATCGATTCAACACTCCACGCTCCTTTCCGTTCGGCTTCCGTCATGCCTGCGCGATTAAACACGCAAGCCTGCTCGCCTATCATTTTCGGCTGTAATTCCGCAGTCGTATAACGCTTGCCTACTACGCTTACGATTGCGGATGAGTTGCCTTCGGTTAGATTTCGTACGGCTTGTACGATTGTCATTCGGCGTCACCATCGCGTGTATCATCAATCACTCTTCCGTAACCCTTCTCGATAAAATTACGCTCAAAGCCAACCGCTATCTCTCCGGTTCTGCCGCTTTTCGTTTTTACGGAGATAGTGTCGTATGACAACACGTCAATTACGTCGCCCTCACGCACCTCCGTCGGCTGTGGAGCGTTAGTATACTCCGCAGGCACTTCGAGTCCTAGCGCACGGCGAAGCGCTATTGCCTTGCCGATGTGAACGTTAAAGCAGTCGGTTGGGGCGCACTTGGCGATTCCTCGGTGTATGACTCTACTTCCGTTTTGATATCTGATTAATGCGACAACAGTCCGCTTTTCTCTATTCACCGAGAATTCTACGACGTAAAAGTTATGATGATATGTCTCGTTTCCTTCCGATGTGTCTCCGTACGCATTAGCGTCTTGACCGCGTTCAATAATTGCTACCACATCACGCTTTGCCATTTCGATGATTTCGTCGCGGTGCTCTTGCGCCATGGTTGGCATGAGGGCGTCCATTTGTTCGTCGAATTTACCTTGCTGATAGCCTTCGTAATAGGCGCGTCGTCTTAACGCTGTTACTGCGGCATCTACATGCGATACCAATTCGTCATAACTTAATTCCGAAAAATTTATGTTTACCATTCCGCATTCCTCCCCGTTTTTAATTAAAGCCAATCGAACAATTCGTCTTCGTCAATCTGCGTTTCCTGTCGTCGTGCTTCCGCCTCCCTCGCCCGCTTAAACTCCGCCAACACTCGCGGCAATATTCGCGCCCGCTGATACGTAAACATAAACGCAAAGTTAAGTCCGGGATACTGCGCCGTCGGACGATACTCCGCGAAGCAAGCGTCAATGAACGCTCGCAAAACTTCCGCGCCGTGTTCGGTTAACATCGTCTTGAGCCAGCGCCCCTCTAATCCGTATGACCGCGTTGTATAGGCGATTCCGTAGCGCTGTTCGTGCGTGTCCTTGAGGTACTGCTGAAACGACGCCACCGTCCAGTCTGCGGTTTCACGATTGCGCCAGTCTTTTGCGGGTGGTTTCCGGTTAGTCATTCGATATCGCCTCCTTTGCGAGTAGGTGTACCTCCCATAGCATATTAACCGAAACATAATCGTAGTTACCCTCTGGGATACGCGATTTTTGTTCGAGTATTTCGATAATATTGCGCAATCTCTCGACCTCCGCAACCAACTTCGGCACGTCCTCGCGAGCGTTGGCGATGAACTCCATATTTTCTTGCGGCCGATTATTTCCGCGCGGATATGGGTCGCCTACTTCGCAGATACAGCCGAATGAATCAGGTTCGTATACGCCTTGTCCTTCCGGTCCGCAAAGTTCAGGCGCTAGTACCCGCGGACCCGCCGTCGCCTTTTCCGCGCGTTCCTTTATCGCTTGTAAATCCTCGTTTGTCATTCGTCATCACATCCGTTGAAGTATCGACTAATCGCCTCGAAAGTCTCCGTCTCGTAGCAATGAACATCGTCAAGCAAATCGTGCGCCTCCGAAAGTAAATCCTCGGCTTGCGATAATTTCTCCGACAATTCTTCGATTTTGTGAAACATCGCGAGGACTAAATTGTCGCCTGCTAGACTACGCCATTCTTCGCCATGTCTCAACGCGTAAAACTTTCCGCCACTGTTCAGTTCATTTACTACCGTATATTTACCGTCATTTAATTCGATTTTTTCCACACGTCATTCCTCCTTAATTTTCACGGCATTTCAGCCGTTGTTTGCCCGCCTAGACCTATTAGTCTCGGACGGTTAATCAATCCGTTTTTCTTCGGCTGTACTCGTCGTTTTCGGGCGCAAATGCCGCGCTTGCTCCGCCATCCTTTTGCGCTGTTCCTCCGTATACACGCGTTCTTTTTTCATCGCCACTTGCTTATCGGACAGCACCGCCTTGACTGCGATTGGGCTGCCGTTGTCGTCAACTTCGAGAACGTCGACGTCGGCTAGCGATTGAAGTTTGCGAATGTGCTTCGGCACGGTCGAGTATGCGCGCCATTCGTTCGTTTCGCTTTCGTATACGAGCGTCGTTTCTTGTTCGCTGCGAGGATACGCCATTATTCGTCAGCCTCCTTCGACGTGGAATCTGCATTGATGCCTTCGATTTTGATTCCGAGGATGTTTAGCGTTCTTCTAACGCCCATTTGTTTACCAATCATACGCTGTCTTTCCGTTGGGGCTAGGTCAGACGCATCATAACGAAGAAAGTTCGCTCCTTCGTAATACTCGCGTAACTTATCTTCGGGCGACTGTTCGATTTCGTAGCCGTTGACGAGTGCGGTTATTATTAAATCTTCGCGCTCTGTCGTTTCGTCCTCTTCGCACCAATCGTGCAATTTTTCGAGTCTGCTGTCCGGTATGCTTTTACGACCTTTTCCGTAATAACGCAAAGATTCGATAATATTAAATAGAGAATACTCCGTTTTGACTGCTCCTAAAACATCGGCAACCTCGCGTGGTAAAGTTACTTTGTTCATACGTCCGTTCCTCCTTTTTATTTAAGTACATTGCGACTACTCACTATCACTTATACCTATCTACATACGCTTTGATTTTCACTTAGTCTACTCTCCATTCTTTTCTGAATATTCGTATCTATATATTTCCAAATGGTCAAAATCAAAATTACCATATCTCATTCTGTCGTAAAGTTTGTTTAATCCACTTTTTAAATTAATCTTACCGTCAAATACTTTTGCATCGCTTCTATACATAGAAAGTTGTACTTCTCCCATTTCTGTTGGTTGTTGGCTCCACCCATTATGTGATGTTTTAGCGAATCCTCTACCTTCAAATCCAACAAGGTAATCATCATCAATTTTTATAATATATTTTTCATCTTTAGCCAAATTACCCACCTGCCTTTAACGTTAATTGTCTAAGATTGCGTGACGCATTGTAGTTAGCAATCTATCGTGGTTTTCTTTTAATTTCAAATATTCATTTCTCCAATACTCTGCTGATTTACCGCCAAATACACCTATTTCACATCTATTGCAGTAATACCAGTAATGATTTATTCCTTCCCATTTAGTCTTACGTGCTTTATCAATTGGGACTTCTTTTCCACAGTGGTCACAACAGACTAACTTTTTTTGTAGTGTCATTATTAAAATCCTCCTTACCTTTCTGCTGATTACAGCAAATTGGTTATTCGTAATACGGTTTAGTAAAATCAGTTGTAATTCTCCCTCCGCATGAACAATCTAATTTAATTACTTCCCATTCATTTTTATCCTCTTTCGAGGGTTCTTTACCACATCTGTCGCATTTCATAGGAAACATTAACTTTTTCTTTTTTGCCATCCTTTTATGTTCCACCTTTCACCCTCATAGTTGAAGAAACTAACCTTCAACATTTTTAAAGTTTTATAGGTTTGTCACCTTGAAAGTTGATTACCCCGACAATGTAATGAAATGGAATTGGCGCAATCTTTTATCTTCTTAAAGATGGTTCTTCTTAAAACATAGTTCTTCTTAGTGTCAAAGTTTGCCGTGTCGGTGATTACGGTGTCAGTACGTATTTACATGGGTTTATTTTCGTCACTCTTAAATATCGCAAGCTGACTAATCGGCAACACCGTATATCGCGTATTTTCCCACCGCCCTTGCTCGTCACGTTCTTTTAACGCATGTACAACCGGCTTACCTTGCCATCTGTACGCCAATAAGTCCGCGATATATTTGTTTGCCGTTTGCCTACTTACGCCAAGCCCTTTCGCAATTTGCGCTTGTGTCGGAAAACATTCACGCTTTTCGTTCATAAACGATGCAATGACGCATAGTGTCGTCCAGTTTTTCGTGCCCATGTCGGCTATGAGTCCGTCACGCACGGCGCCTACGTACATCTTTACGAATATGCGAGTTTCCGTTTTTCCGTCGGGTATTGAATATTCCGATTGCGTTTCGATGGATACGAGTTTTTCGCTCATGACACCGCCTCGCTTTCCGTCGAGTAATACGTTTGTGTGTACGCAGGTAACGGAAATTGCTTGCCGGACGATTCTCGCCATATTTCGATTGAGTGACGTTGGTCGCGTTTTATTTCGTCTACTGTGCGTGGATTAGCGAAACACCAATCGTAGAACTCGCGGTATTCTTCCGATGTTAACCCGTTGACTACCGCCAAGTAATCTACGAGTCTATCGAATTTTTCTTGCGAAAGTTCGAATCGTTGCTTATTCGCCTTGAACCAAAGAAATAAATGCTTATCGTTTTTAGAAATATTCAAATCTAAGCGCATCGGGTAACAATTACCTTTAGTTGTTCCGCCGTGACCTATCGAAATTGGTAAGGCATGTTCTAAGCTAATTTCAGTATAATTTGTTAAAAAACATTGATCATAAGTGTACTCCGTTTTGATTAGATTACACGGAAGGTATTTCTCTTTTGCCCTCCTTTTATGACGGTTAATCGTCATACAGTCTTTGTCTTTTGATGAGTAGAAGCACAACTTACATTTACTTTCTATGCCGTAGGGCTTTCCTTTATTTTGAGCAAAATTACTAATCGGCTCTAAATCCCCGCAGTCACTGCACTGATAGACGATATTGTCTGCCAAGATACCTAAACCTAGGGTATCTAACATTTTGAACATACTACCATATTTATCCTTTATATATTTACTCATTGAATTATCATCTCCTACTCGAGGTAGTAAAGCTTTCTCAAGAAAAGCATCTCTAAGTAAGCAATCCAATGCATCTTGCATTAAACTATCTTTTACAGGGCTAATTAATCTAATGAATTCAATGTCTGATAGGTAATAAATATCTTTTATGTGCTCTTTCTCATACCTATTCACCACCACTTTATAATCAGATGTGATATGACAGCACCTTTCCAATTCCAATCCATTCGGGATGCCATTACTTTCAAAAAGACCGTAGGATTTCAAGGCAGCATTAACACTCCCGAATGACCTTCTAAAAACTGTCCTAACGGTCTCGTAATTATATTTTGAGTTCCCTTTAAGTGACTTTCCTAATTGCATAACGTCAATCCCATCCTCAATCAAATCGTCAATGAGCATTAGCGCTCTTTCTTCTTTACTGTTCAGCGTTTTCTCCTCCTTTTTGACATGGTAACAACTCTTGTTTATTTACGCCTTCACAGAATTAAACGCAATATATTTGAGTTCTGCGCACTTTTACGCAAAAAAAATTCGCCAACCCCGAAAGGCTGACGAAAACAAATCGTTATTTATTTTTAAAAACGTAATTCAATGGCGAGTATACGCTGTGCTGATTTTGCACGTCCATATTCGTCATTTGCACGTATCGACGCACCATGTTCATGTGCGAGTGCCCGAGTATCTTTTGCAGACTGAACGGATCGCCCCCGTTTAGTATGTAGAACAGCGCGCCCGTGTGCCGAAGCGTATGCGGACTTACACGCTTGTCCCTTATTTTCGCAACTTGCCCCGCTACGCGCATGTTATCGCGCAATGTTGCATCGCTTATCTGTTCGCCCTCATACGTTAGAAATACGTACTCATTGCCGAACTCTTCTGTCTCACGCATATACTCCGACAGTAATTTAGCCGTGCGATTACTTATCGGCACATAGCGCCCGACTCTCGTTTTCGTATCCGACGCCTCGAGGTATATCGTCAAGCTTTTAAAATCGACGTTGCTGCGCTTTACGTTAATAAGTTCGCCGACCCTCGCCATCGTATCGAGAAGCACAAACGCCACGACCTTCGTTCGAAACCCCGTATATGTTTCGTCGTTTATGGACGCAATTAACCTTCGAAATTCTTCGGGCGTCAACGCTTCGACTACATCAATTGGCGCTTTTACCGGCTTAAAACGGCGATGAATTGGCTCGTCTATCCAACTTTTGTCCTCGTAACAATAGCGTAAAAACGCTCTTACTGTCCGCACGCGAATATTAACCGTAGCAGGCGCGTAGTCCTTTTCTTCGAGCATCCACGAAATCCATTCCGTAAATGTGTCCGTCGTCATTTCTTGCGCGGACAAATCCCGTCCGATGTAGTCGATTAAGTATTCGAAATGTTTAACGTGTTCGTCGAGCGTGCGTTTCGCCAAACCTTCGCCCTTTTTAACGAGCATAAATTCGTCAAACATTTCTGACATGAGCAGCGCAACATCGTCAGTGTGTTCGCGCTTATACCTTCGTATTCCTTTCCGCAAAATAAAAACTCCCTTCGACTATTTTTAAACCGCAAGAGTCACGCGAAAACCGTACGGATGATTGACCGAAAAACCGCTCGCAACGTTGATGTGACGCTGATTGTGCGTGTTGATTGTGCGGACTGACAAAACGTAAACTTCAAAACCGTCTGTGTCCTGCGTGCCAGGATAGCTGGGTTCGATTCCCAGGCGGTCCCGCCAATAAACTATTGTTTTTAAAGCGCCCGACACCATAGGGAGCTTTTTTCATGTTTGGATGATGTAATTGACTTAATACTCATACCTTGTCTAATCATTGCCATAACGTCTATAATAATGGTGATATGATACTTAATGTAGGTGAATGTAATGTTAGAAGGTTGGTTTGCTTGGTTTATTGTCATTTGGGTTTTCGTGTTCACTGGAGCAATGGCTATTGGTGGTTATTTTATGTTCAGAAAATTCCTGAAAAAACTTCCAAAAGAAGATGGGAAATCGGACATGGAATGGGAAGAATACTATGTAAATCAAACTAGACATTTATGGACTGAAGAGCAAAAAGAATTACTTGAAGATTTAGTAAGTCCTGTTCCTGAACTTTTTCGGGATGTGGCAAGGCATAAAATTGCTGGAAAAATAGGTGAGCTCACTTTAAATGAAAAACGAGACAAGGTGACAGAAGACTTAGTAATTCGCGGATACATATTAGCGACACCAAAAAGAGACCATAAATTTCTTTTAAAGAAACTGAATGAAAAAAAAATCGATATTACGCCCTATCAGCATTTATTTTAAAAATTGATAGGGTAAAAGAGAGTCTCCTTTATACGAATGAGTTCGATCTGGAAGTACACATTGAATAACAGCACATTGTCTTGTAAAGTAGTACTAAATTAAGAACAAAAGCACAAGACACCGTACAAACTTAAGAGGGCTAGTTTTTTTGATATGGGAAACCTATTGTATTCGCACCTCCAGTTGACTTATCTTAGGCTGTAAAAATCCAAATACCAATGTTTGTTAGGCTTTGGTTACTTGCGCTAGATGTAGATACTCTCAATGAAAGTATTAAACACAACTACGATATCTATAATTTCCTCAACAACAAAAATAATAGCAAAAAGGAGCATAATCATTATGCTCCTTTTTGCTATTTTTTGATTTAGTTCATCAATTGTTGTGAAAATTCTTGAGTACATTTCTTCAATGTGTTCATCACTCTTTTCATCATTGTACAAACCATATTCCCATTTTTTAAATGTATCATCTTCTTGTGATGTAAGAATGCCAACAGCATAACTTGTACCTGCAGTCCAATTCGAAGTCTTGTCGTACTCCAACTCGTTCTCTGTAAAAGGAAGAAAATTATCAGTTCCGATAAAGAAAAATGGAATTGTTGAATTTAGATAAATATCTGTATATAGGCTTTCAGAGGCCTCTGACAGCTTATCTTCCCTAATAAAGACCGCATCGTAAAACTTTAATTCTTCAGTTGCTATTTCATCAAATGAAACTTCTGTAAATTCTACTTGTTCCTCCTTTACTTCGGGTCGTTCTCCAATTACTGCTATTCTTAATAAATGTCCTTCATACAGGTCGAAGGTCGGGCTTGAAGTACAACACGTTAGAGCCACTGTTAAAATAAAGAAGATAGAAATTAAATACCTTTTTCCTTTTAATCTTTTCATATGAAAACTCCTTTAGAATATTTTAACATAATATTCCAAATCCTTGTTGCAAAATAAAAAAAATGGGATCCAATTCATTATACGAATTGAACCCCCATTTATAATGCCTTTTTCAATTTGTCGAACTTGATAGTACAGCCAGCCTCTTTTTATACCGTCTTTGTTGGAACATCGTCAAATAACTGCTGCTGCAGTTTCCGATAATTTACATACATCGCAATCCTCCAAGGAACGATCATACCAAATGCTAAGATCCAAAACATCCCACCCAATTGACCGACATCGATCGTTGCGCTTAAAACAAGTTTGGCAAGCACTCTGATGACAAGGAGGCTTATTAAAATGTAGATAAACGCTCTTGAGCGTTTTAAATAAATATCATTATCACGAATTTCAAATTTAGAAGTTTTAATGAGCAAAATCGAAAATAGAAAGCCTACTGTCACTGCTTCAATCATTTCTAATGGGGTGACGCGAAACATTGGAAAAATAAACATTAATGCACCCGTACTCATAAAGATAGGTGGCAAGATAATCTTTTTCGCAGACACGGGTTTTTTGGCAGCTTTCATCCTAACAATCATAGCGAAAATCGCCATGAATACCGCCCCAATTGATGTAATGACCACATAGTCCATAGGAGACATCCTTTACTCTTAATTTCAATATTCTTTCCTACTAGTCAATAAAAAAGCTTTGGCACTTTTTATCAAGATACTCCCTATCATTATATACTAAATAAAAAACAAAAGAGACAAGGATTTGTCTCATCTAAGTGAATTTTACATCATTTTTTAAATACACACAAAAGCCATTCAAGGCAATTCCCTTAAATGGCTTTATATTAGCTTAACACCCGGTTAACTGCTTCTACAACTCTTCCTTCGTCAAAAGGCTTAACAATAAAATCTTTTGCTCCAGCTTCAATTGACTCGACCACCATCTTTTGCTGCCCCATTGCTGAACACATGATCACTTTTGCATGTGGAAATTCTTTTCTAATTTCCTTCATGGCATCAAGACCGCTCATTTCTGGCATTGTAATATCGAGCGTTACTAGATCTGGAGTGAGCTGTCTGTAAAGCTCAACAGCATCCCTTCCATTTTCGCCTTCACCGACAATCTCATGATTTGCCTTTGTTAAAATATTCGATAAAGTCAACCTCATAAACTTTGCATCATCGACTATTAATATTCTCGCCATCGTTGTATACCCCCAGAACTAACACAAAAGAATATCCATTAAAATGATAGATTTATCTTTAACATAAGCTACTTCACGAAGAAGATATCCTTATGGTTAACCTCTTCCAATTCTAGTAAGTACATCTATCAGCTTCAATTTGTGTTACTAAAAAAAATGCTTCAATTGAATCGATTTCACTATGTGTTAACAAATTAAAAAGCAAACAATACTCGTTCTACATAATAAATAAAATTTATAAAAAACAAATGAGCACATGCTTTTAAACATGAAATTGATTCAACTAATAATATAAAGGAAAAAGTTAGAAATTTCAACGAATAGTATCCGACAAATTTCTTATTAATTTGCCAAATTATATCCAATTCCAGAACTATAATAGGGTTAAAAGTCATGTCTTCAACTATTTAAAAACCGAGAAAACCACCAAATAAGCCGGAAAACATTACAATGATCTTCGTCATCCAATCAAAGAACAAGACTACCCCCATCACAATCATAAGATATCCACCAATTTTCATGATTAATACATTATGCTTCCGGATCCACTTCATTTTACCGATAAAGAATGAAAGAACAAAAAACGGAATTGCAAATCCAAGAATATAGGCGATCATATAAACAAGTGCGGAGCTAGGATTGGCTGCTGCTAAAGCAATAACCGACATTAAAATTGGACCTGTGCACGGAGTCCAACCTGCTGCAAACGCAATCCCTATTAAAATAGAACCGAAGTAACCAGAAGGTCTATTTTTAAATTCAAATTTTCGATCCTTCATTAAAAACTCAGGATTTAATATTCCGACAACCATGAGGCCAAAGAATACGATCAGAATCGCTCCCAATTGGCGAATTAAATCTTTATACTGATTGTAAAACTCGCCAATGAAACTTGTTCCAAATCCTATTGCTATAAAAATAACTGAAAATCCTAATAGGAAAAAAAGCGTATGTAAAAGGCTCCTTCTTTGCAGCATTGCATTCTCATTTTTCAATTCCCCCACTGACATCCCTGTAATATAAGAGAGAAACGCGGGGTATAACGGCAAGCAGCAAGGTGAAATAAAGCTAAGGAAGCCAGCCCCGAAAGCAAGAAAGACGTTCACATCTGTCATGACAACAACTCCTGAAAATGGTCTTTTTACTAATCCATTTTAACAAATATCCCTTTAAAATGATATGAAATAGAATATGAACATCCTGTGTCAATCTTACTTGCCATTAACCTACCACATCTTCCAACTTTTCCGTAACACCATTTTGTAGTAAATACATTTTATGGTACAGTCCTTTTTTAGCTAATAGCTCCTGATGTGTTCCTCTCTCAACGATCTCCCCATGATGCAATACTAGAATGAGATTAGCATCTTGAATAGTGGAAAGGCGATGGGCAATAGCAATCGTCGTTCGCCCCTCCCGCATGCGAGCTAAAGCTGTTTGGATCGCCTCCTCTGTCTCTGTGTCAATGTTGGCAGTCGCTTCATCAAGCACTAAAATTTTCGGATTGGCAGCAATCGTGCGTGCAAAGGCAATCAATTGCCGCTGACCACTCGAAAGGGTCGAACCACGTTCCACCACTTGGTGTTCGAATCCATTATCAAGTTTTTCTATAAAGTGATGGGCCTGAACAAATTCAGCTGCTTCTACAACTTCATCCTCTGTTATTTCGCCATTGTGAAGTCGGATATTTTCCTTAATAGTCCCGTAGAATAAAAATGGATCTTGAAGAACAAGGCCTATTTTTGCTCTTAATTCATCCTCTGGATAGTTTCTAATTGATTGTCCATCGATCAGTATTTCCCCGCGCTCAAATTCATAGAAGCGCATCATTAAATTAATAATCGAGCTTTTTCCGCTGCCAGTGTGACCGACAAGTGCTACTGTTTCACCTGGTCTTGCGACAAATGAAATATTTTTTAAAACATCTCTTTTTCCATCATAAGAAAAACTGATATCTTTAAATTCAATTTGTCCGTGAGAAATTTTCCCTCCTTCTAAAGCCTGCTGAGGTGCTAATTCATCTTCATCTAGTAATGTAAAAACCCTTGAAGCGGCTACAATCGCTTGTTGATATAAAGAAAGTCGGGCCATTAAATTGTTAACCGGCTCAAAAAAACGATCAAGATAATTAATAAACGCGTACAAAACTCCAATTTCGACAGGACTATCAAATGAAGTAATGCCGAAGAAGCTTAAAATTAAAATAAGTGCACCGATATAAACTAAATCAATAGCAGGTCGAAGCAATAAACCATCCACACGAATATTTTTCATTCCAGCAAAAAAATGCTTCTCATTAATATCCTCAAATTCTTTCCGAAGCCTTTTTTCCTGTCTAAAAACTTGAATTACGCCCATTCCTTGAAGGGACTCACTAAGCTTTGCATTAAGTTGGCTTAACCTTTCTCTCATATCATGATAAAACTTTGAACTTAAACGTCTATAAGAACGAATAATAAGATAAAGAATCGGCAAAATCAATAAGCAGAATAGCGCAAGCTTCGCATTCAATACGAACATTGCAATCAAGATTCCACCCATTAGAAAGCCGCTTTGAATAAAGGTAACAAGAACAGTCACAAACATTTCTTTAATCGCTTCTGTATCGTTTGTGACTCTTGAGACAATGCTGCCAGCCGGTGTTTTATCAAAATACCTCAACCCTAATGATTGCACTTTTGCAAAAACATCCACTCTCATCGCTTGAATGATTTTCAAAGCAATTTCTTGAAACTTAAGAAGTTGGAAGTATGAAACAAGCACATTTATAATTTGTATGCCCATGTAGGAAGCTCCAAGAATAAGGAGCGGTTCAAAAACAATATTCTTTGGTCTTAAGTAATCATCTATAAAGATGGACACCAGAATAGGTCCAAGAATATCTCCAACAGTTGCGATGAGCAGCAATGTAAAAGCAAGTACAATCGTCTTTATATGAGGCTTCGTGTAAGCAAGTAAGCGGAATAAGACCCGTCTTTGCTCACTACTACTGTTATTTTCCATAAAGCGAACCTCCCTGCTCCACGAGTTCTTCTAACTGTTGACGTACATACATTTCCTTATACCAACCAGCCATTTCCATTAACTCCTCATGGGTCCCTCTTTCTAAAATTTTTCCTTCATCCAATACAACGATAAGATTTGCATGTTGAATAGCGCTCAATCGATGTGCTGTAATGATCGTTGTTTTCCCTTTTCTTTCATGCTTTAAAGCATGTAAAATCTCTTCCTCCGTTTTCGCATCAACAGCAGACAGAGAATCGTCTAATATTAATACTTCCGGTTGCAATAACAGAGCTCTGGCAATCGATATACGCTGCTTCTGACCGCCGGAAAGAGAAACTCCTCTTTCGCCAACAATCGTGTCATAGCCATCTGTAAATTCAAGAATATCATCATGAATATTAGCAATTTTAGCTGCCTTAAAAATTTTCTCCTCGTCAATCAAGGGGTTGGTAAAGGCAATATTTTCACGAATCGTAGCTGAAAATAAAAAATGGTCTTGAGGTACATAACCGATTGCCTCTCTTAATTTTTTAATTTTATATTCAGTGATTGTTCTACCCCCGAAAGTAACTTTGCCATTTTCCAGATCAAACTCGCGAATAAGAAGCTTTAATAATGTTGTCTTGCCCGCACCTGTTTTCCCTACGATTCCTAATGTTTCGCCTTGTTTTAATGAAAAATAAATATCCTGTAATACAGCTTCTTTTTCACCCGGATATATAAATGAAGTAATTTCAAAGTCAATATTCCCACTTGGAACCAAATTAAGCGCGTCCTTCTGTTCTAATACTTCTGTCTTTTCTGCTAATAAACGAGAAACCCGATCATAGGACGCTCTTCCTCTTTCTACAATATTAAAAAGCCAGCCAAAAGCAAGCATTGGCCAAATCAACAACCCTAAGTACGTTGTAAAGGAAATAAGTTCACCTATCGTGATCTCATTATTTAGTACATAACGCGCCCCAAAAACAATGGAAAGAAAAAAGGAGATTCCTATTACAATTGATATCGTTGGGTCAAAAAGAGAATCAATTTTCGCGACAGAAATATTCTTTTGAACCACATCGTCAGATTGTCTGCGAAAATCTTCTATATCTTCTTTTTCCTGCCCAAATGTTTTCAGGACTTTAATTCCGCTTATACTTTCCTGTGTTTTGTCATTTAGGGCAGAAAATGCTTCTTGTGCTTTATGAAAGCGGCGGTGTAGCATATTTCCATACCAACTTGTCAAAATTGCCATTAACGGCATTGGAATAAGGGCAATTAGGGTCAACTTCCAGCTAATCGTCATTGCCATTGCTATAATGACAAAGCCTCCTGTTGCTAAAGAATCCACCAAGGTTAGCACTCCAGCTCCTGCTGTTTGCTGGATCGCCTGCAAGTCATTTGTGGCATGCGCCATCAAGTCCCCTGTTCTTTTTCTTTGATAGAACGATTGTGACATATTTGTAAAATGATCAAATAATTGCTTCCGCAGCTGGCGTGCCAGCTTCACCGCAGAACCGAAAATCATAATTCGCCAATAATAACGCAGAACGTACATAGATAGACCTGCGCCTATTAGTAATCCAATCCATAACAAAAGCTTGCCTACTGCTAATGTCCCTTGGTCAATTTCATCTACGACAATGCCAATAATTTTCGGTGGCACAAGCTGTAAAAAAGCTACCATCAGTAAGAGGACAATCCCCGTTATGTATGCTTTTTTTTCTTGCTTAAAAAACCAGGATAATTGCAAAAAAACTTTCATTTTTTGTCCTCCGTCAACAAAATACTGATTATTTGTGATGCGAAATGTTCATATTTAACAGATAGCGATACTCTAGAAAGAAGATTCTGAATTTAAGTTAACTAACGTATTTTATCAAATAATATTACATTTAGAAAGACTCTTTTTATTTTGAAATGGCGTATGCTTTGGTAAAGTTATTTCTTATTTAAGTACGTTTTTCAAAATAAGAACATTTGTTCTATTTTAACACATCACCCTTTTTTTAGCTAGCGATTTTTATGCGCAAAATAAAAACCACCCTATCATTAAGACAAAGTGGCTTCAATAAGAACTAGAACTGCCTCTCGTTTTCCTCAATCAATATATTTAAATATGATCAATACATTATCTAGAGCACTTTTTGTCACACAAGTGCATGAATATGAGGTTTAAACTTCTAGTCATTCCCATAGCAATAAATAATGACTACGTGCAAGATGAGGAATAGTTCCCTCTTTTGCTGGTTAGTCCTTTGTTTTTCCAATAACTTTCCTCTATTTAACCTTCTTTCAATGAATAATAAGTAAAAAACATAATTTAACTACTCTAGTAATAATTTCTCGAAAAAAACCCGTACTTTGTTTTCATTTTACCATCATAAGTGCTTTTATTTTGTTTTTCCCGATTCTTTAAGGTTCCCTTCAATTTACTGCTTGAGTAAATAGTTTTTCATTTCACATTTGTCAAATAATGGACACAATTGATGTCTTATTTATAAAAAATGAAAGGATTCATTCAATATTTAAAGAATATGTAATTAGATAACCAGAGGAGGGTAGAAGTACATTAAAGGAGTTGAGTTCTATTGAGAAAGCTTGCTACAATTTAATCGATTTTTAGTTTCTTGTTGATTTTAGCACCTAGTACAAACGCTAAAGAAAACGATAGTTATCTAGGTTCCAGTGGAAGTGGAGATAAAAAGATCCAATCATTCGAAGCAGAATCAGATGAGATAAAGGAACTTGTTAAAAAGGTTGAGGATGGAGACACTATTAAGGATATTGATAACCCTCTAAAATCTATGATTTTAATGTCCTCGGGAAGTACTGGAGAGATTTCTAATGTGAAATATGCAGAGAATTCTAAAGTAGTAACTCTTGAAGATGGAAGACAAGTAGAAGAGATCGGGATTTTGGCGGTATCATCTCTTAGTGAAACTGGTCAGGCTAAATATAGCGGGTTAACACAATATGTGTACCTAGCTTATAATAAAGACGGAAAATATTATCAAATTTCTCAGATTAAGTCATGGTGGAGCAGAACCAGTTCAGCATTTACTGTAAAAAAAGGATATCAATATGTTTCTTCCCAAGGCCCAGGTAGGAATGGGCGTCCTACATCATGTTCTAGAGATTGGGATATAGGAACTCCAAAATGGGATGGCAATACTAGTGCTACTTATTCACAGAACTTAATTTCTTCCTGTAAGTACACCTTGTATGATGCAGTTGATGATGTTTCATCCATCGGTGGATACACGAAAGGTGATGTATACAAAAGTGGTTCCAAAGTGTTTTCTAATTTATATTCTCGAGTAACTCCGTCAAATTAATAAAAAGAGGTGAGAGCTAATATGGTACCTATAGTTAGGACACTTGAAAAAGAGTGTTTTATCTATAGGTATTTTTTTATATACTTAAACTTACTAAATAAGAACTAGGGGACAACATGAGTAAAATAACATTTTCAACTAC
>NZ_JARGEJ010000600.1:0-304 GCF_029211245.1 Robertmurraya sp. DFI.2.37
CCTCACCAACTGCGTACGTCCATGCCGAATCCGCCAATGCCCCATTTAAATTAACCACCATATCAATTGTCACAATATCGCCATTATTTAAAGGTTCTTTCCTTGGAAACCCATGGCAAATTTCATCATTTATACTTGCACATGTTGCATACTCATAACCTTTATAACCCTTTTGTTCAGCAGTTGCTCCCTTTTGTGCCATATAGGAATCGACAAACTCTTCTATTTCCCAAGTAGTCACCCCTGGTTTAATCATCTTAGCAATTTCTTTATGAACAGAAGCCAACACTTCTCCAGCTTTTTT
>NZ_JARGEJ010000601.1:0-304 GCF_029211245.1 Robertmurraya sp. DFI.2.37
CTTGCTGTATTCTGTATGGAAGAAGTGCCGGCACAGAAAATAGCCAAGACGAAAGAAAATCCGGCTGTGAAAGCCTATTCTGATTCATTGTCTGCATTAAGCGCATCTTATTTTGCTTATTTCAGGCTGTGGGATGATTTGAATATTCCGGCGCCCCGGCGGGTACGTCCTAATCCGGCTTTTTATAAGTTGTTTGTTCCGCCCACTTATTATGAAGCTCCTATAAAAGAAATTTTTGAAATAAAATGGAGTCCGGATACGAAAATAATGACAGCTGTCGATTCGCTATATATGGGAAAGCGTG
>NZ_JARGEJ010000602.1:0-304 GCF_029211245.1 Robertmurraya sp. DFI.2.37
ATCAGACTTTTTCTTTTAATTCCTTGTGTAGAACCATAACAATATAAGCGTTTTGCGTAAGCCCCAGTTCTTTCGCCTCCTTTTCTACCTTTTTACAAAAATCCGAATTTAGACGCAAAGTGAACCTCTTCTTGTCATTGTTTGTCATCTTAGTGACGTCACCTCCATAAGATAATCTTACCATTGTTCGTTTATGACGTCAAGTGTCTTTACAAGTCATTAATTATGTTTTATAATGGTGTCAAAAAGACAATGAAAGGAGTCATAAACATGACCAAAAACGAACAAAAACGTTTTACTTTAA
>NZ_JARGEJ010000603.1:0-304 GCF_029211245.1 Robertmurraya sp. DFI.2.37
GGAAGCTAGCGGATAATTCTTCAAAGTCTGTTGAACAAATTCGCACATTATTGAATGCGATTCAAGCAGACACTCTTCATTCAATTGAATCTATGGAAAAAGTAACGACAGAGGCAACAGCAGGGATGAATCTCGTAAGTAAAACAGGTGAAACTTTTTCCACTATTGCAAATAGCACGAAAAATGTTGCCCATGAGGTTCAAAAGATCGTCAGTTCAATCAATAGCATGCTAACACAATCCACTCAATTAAGAAGTTCGATTGAAAATGTAGCCAAGCAAACAGAAATTACAGAAGATAACAT
>NZ_JARGEJ010000604.1:0-304 GCF_029211245.1 Robertmurraya sp. DFI.2.37
CACCGAAAAGGATAATGATTTACTTGAATTTGTACAAAATGTGGTGACGACATCAAACTTAAATCAAAATATTTGGTCTGCAGTTGTTCAGCATCAAGTAGACTGTGGTGTTGCTTATCGTATTCGAAGAGATGCAAAAGGAACTTGGTTTGAATGGAAGCCAGCAGACCTTTATTTCGAGCATGAGGATGGTTTAGGGGCTGACGTCTCTTGGGTTGAAACTCGTGGAGAAAATAAATATTTACGTGTTGAACGACAAAGGATCGCACAAGACCAATTGCTCAAAACGCAGTTGGTTTTTTTG
>NZ_JARGEJ010000605.1:0-304 GCF_029211245.1 Robertmurraya sp. DFI.2.37
GGTCAGCAAAGCTAACAGATCGGCATTTTGTACAGCCAACACAAAGATCATGGTTAAATTTTACTTGAAAGGCTCCCACTTTCCCAATCGATTGATAGAATTCACCAAGAGGACAGAAATATCGGCACCAGCCTCGCTTAGAGATAAACAACTCAAAGAGAACGATAGCCACGATTAACCATAAACCGATACAAAAGGTAAACAAAAGATTTCGCATCGCGAATCCAATAGGTGAAATCATTTCAAAAACTGGGACTCCGAGAAAAAAGGACAGCAAAATAACTGCAATTGCATAGTATTTTTT
>NZ_JARGEJ010000606.1:0-304 GCF_029211245.1 Robertmurraya sp. DFI.2.37
GTTCCGCATTTTTTATAATATGCCGCCTGCCATTGAACAGACAAAGACAGGTTATATTGTTTCATGATGGGATAATCCCCTTGCAGACGAATCCCCACCATACTATAACTATCAGATAAATAGTCAATATTTGCCAATAAAGTCTGGGCGGACGACTTCGCGGTATTCAATCCCGGTAAAGAATATTCAGCCGATAAATTGGCATAATATCCACCGTTAGCTTCTGCGGTCAATCGTAGCAGCCTCTTCTGATACAGCAAACGGGCACGCAAAGAACTCTCCAAAACAGACAAGTGAACAAACC
>NZ_JARGEJ010000607.1:0-304 GCF_029211245.1 Robertmurraya sp. DFI.2.37
CACTTGCAGAGCGTGCTCTTGTACGGGGCGCCGTAGTGCGTCGGGCCGTACACGCCCATCGTGGTCAGGTTGTTGCCGTTGCAGTCGAACACGCCGTACAGGTTCGGCTCTGCCGCCTCCTGCTCGGGGAACCACCAGCCGTGGTCGGCCGACACCGTGTCTTTGCGGATGCGCACGGTGGTATGGGCGCGCAGGCGGGCGGAGCCCAGGTTGTTCGAGATGGTGCACCAGTCGCCGTCGGCGATGCCGTAGGCTGCCGCCGTCTCGGGATGCACGAGGAACTCGGGCTCGGGGTGCAAGCGGC
>NZ_JARGEJ010000608.1:0-303 GCF_029211245.1 Robertmurraya sp. DFI.2.37
CCTGCATGTGTCCCGGCATATCAATTTCCGGTATAACCGTAATATGACGTTCGGCAGCATAAGCTACAATTTCTTTTGCTTCTTCCTGTGTGAAGAATCCACCATAAGGCTTGCCATCATATTTTCCCGAGTTATGTCCGATAACCGTTTCCGCTCTTTTAGAACCTATTTCAGTCAGTTCAGGACGACTCTTGATTTCGATTCTCCATCCCTGGTCTTCAGACAAATGCCAGTGGAAACGGTTGATGTTGTGCAAAGCCAGCATATCAATAAAACGCTTTACTGAATCTACCGGGAAAAAAT
>NZ_JARGEJ010000609.1:0-303 GCF_029211245.1 Robertmurraya sp. DFI.2.37
TGAATTCAGGACTCCAGCTACCATCGTTCTGTGTACATTGAACCGTTATTTTATAGTCGCCCGGAGAAATGGTATGTAAAACAAGATGGGGACGGGATGTTTCTGTGTATTCTGTGTTCAGCCCTTTTATGCGGAACCGGTAGATGCGCTTGTGAAATACATTTCCCCCTTCCAGTTGTGTATGTATTTTTAGGGAGGAGAGATTATAAGGAATTTCCATAGTTGATCGGGGGATGAAGTGAACTGTTGTGCCGTTCAATGCTATTTCTTGCAACTTAAGTGTGATGGGAGGTGGAGCCGAAG
>NZ_JARGEJ010000061.1:0-23753 GCF_029211245.1 Robertmurraya sp. DFI.2.37
CATTTTGGAGTCCTCCTTGGTTAACTAAGTTAGGGGTCAATTCTGCAGATTTGACACCCCATATCATACCAAGAGGGCTCTTTTTTGTTCAAGTCCCCGAAAATCTTTCTAACAGGAATGCTCCTTTACTATTCTTTGTTTTAAATGATCAGATCAGTAACTGGTCCTGATGTTAAAGGTTCTGCTTCAATTGATCCAATCGTTAACAGCATCAAATGAACTAGAAATATGGTAAGATGAAATTATGAATCTGTCGGGCAGGAAGGGGAATTCGATGGGGACCATAAAACATATGTCTAGTGAGTTAAGGGATTGGATTATTGAAACGCTTCGTAGTGGGGTTAGTCCGGTTGTAATAGCTGATGGTCTTGTGAAAAAAGGGTTTAACCCGAGGTATGCATATGAAAGTCTTTTTCAAATTGTCGGAAACGAAGCAATTCAAACGACAGGATTTGAAGATGCACAATACCAATACGAAACGCCCGAGATTGGTAGAAAAGGCAACACTATTTATACAAATGATAGAGAGATTAAAGTGCTATCAAAAGTAGAGAAGCCGTTTATTCTTCATTTGGATAATGTCTTGAGTGCTGAAGAATGTGAGCAGCTGATTAGTCTTTCGAGCGAACGGTTAAAGCCATCGAAAGTAGTAGACTCCGTTACTGGTGAAGAACGAGTGGCATCTGGTCGAACGAGCAAAGGAATGTATTATTCACTCATGGAAAATTCTTTTATCGCCAAGCTTGAAAAAAGATTTGAGGAAATCACTTCCTATCCAATTGAACATGGAGAGGGACTCCAGGTGTTGAATTATTTAGTAGGAGAAGAGTATAAGGCACATTTCGATTATTTTCCGACGAATAAGGTTGACCACAGTAAAGGTGGACAAAGAATTGGCACACTGCTTCTTTACTTAAATGATGTTGAAGAAGGCGGAGAAACGGTTTTTCCGAAGGCTGGAGTGTCGATTGTTCCGAAGAAAGGCTCGGCTGTGTACTTTCATTATACGAATAGTATGGGGCAAGTTGATCGCATGTCAGTTCACAGCAGCATCCCAGTGATAAGAGGGGAAAAATGGGTTGCAACGAAGTGGATTCGCGAAAGTAAAATTTATTAATATGATGCCAATAAAGGGTGTTTGGAGCTGTGAAGCTTTTTAATAGGTGGTTTTTCAAGGAAAATAAGCTCATTGTTGAGTTTTGTGAGAAAAATTTAGATCAATTTTTGACAGAAGATGAAGTTCCAAAGTATGAGTCTTTTTTCAATGAAAAGAATGTACAATATAAAGAATATGAGTGCCAAAGTAAATGTAAAGAATGTAAAATGGCCCCGTACGCTGTTGTCAATGGTGAATTTATAACTGCAGCAACCTCAAGTGAATTGCTGGAAAAGCTGAAAAGCCAAGCTTGAATTCAGATATTCGACAAACCTGTTAAAACGCTTCATAATAAACTTATCAGATCTATACATTCGAAAAAACGAAAACAACTTATATACTGTGATAAGTGTGTGAAACAGTTAAAAGAGAAAGGTGAGTTGGATATATGGATAATGTGTCAGTTTTTAAAGAAGTAATGGGCAATTACCCAACTGGAGTGACAGTTGTAACGACTATTGATGAAGCAGGGACACCGCTTGGCTTAACAGTAAATTCGTTTGCCTCTGTTTCCATCGATCCATTAATGATCCTATGGTCAATTGATAAAAAGGTGTCGTCTTATGAACCTTTTACAAAAACAGAGAAATTTGCGGTTCATGTTTTAGCAGAGGATCAGGGCGATATTTGCTCACTGTTTGCGATGAAGGGAACTGACCGATTTGCCAATTGCGAGTGGAAAACATCTGAACTTGGCCTTCCGATTATTTCTGGATCATTAGGTGTTCTTCAATGTAAAACCCATAAAACAGTTGAAGCTGGGGATCACACAATTTTAATAGGTGAAGTTGTTGAAATCGAGAATCATGGTAAAGAGCCACTTTTATACCATAAGCGCAAGTTTGGCAAAATTCCTGCTGATTTTTATAAATAAGTCTTTTTGGCGAGAAGTGAAGTTTTTTATACATGATAGGGATGAAGGGCGTTATTCCTATCTCTATAAAAACAGCGTGTGAATACCTTTCCTCATTGACGGGAAGGTATTCCCTTTTTAGTTTAGAGGAGTTTGGAATCGAGAGTTTTACTGAGAAGTTTAACTGCGCTTAGTGTAAGTTCCACAAACAAAGATCAATTGTCTTTGCGAGGGAGCGCTATAATGAGTCTTAAGCGCGTGTACTTATGATTTTTTGGACATCATGAAAATAACAACTTTGATGAATAGAAAGGTGATAAAGAAATGGAAGCAAAAAAACCGTATCGTGTATTACTGTACTATATGTACGTTCCGATTGAAAATCCAGAGGAGTTTGCAGCAGAGCACCTGGCTTTTTGTAAGGACTTAGATTTAAAAGGAAGAATTCTTGTTGCTGCTGAAGGAATCAATGGAACAGTGTCTGGTACAGTTGAACAAACAGAGCAATATATGAAGAAAATGAATGAAGATCCTCGATTTGCGGAGATGGTTTTTAAAATAGATGAGGCAGATGGACATGCTTTTAAAAAAATGCATGTACGTCCTCGTAAAGAGTTGGTTACCCTTCGATTAGAGGATGATGTTAATCCGAATGAAGTGACTGGCAAGTATTTAAGTCCAAAGGAATTTTATCAAGCAATGCAGGATCCAAATACAGTTGTAATCGACGCTCGAAATGATTATGAGTATGATTTAGGCCATTTTAAGGGAGCTGTACGTCCGGATATTAAGGCATTCAGAGAGCTGCCAAATTGGATACGTGAGAACAAAGAAAACTTTGAAGGGAAGAAGGTTCTGACGTACTGTACAGGTGGAATTCGCTGTGAAAAGTTTTCAGGTTGGCTTGTAAAAGAAGGTTTTGAGGATGTAGGCCAGCTTCATGGTGGTATTGTCACATACGGCAAGGATCCGGAAGTAAAAGGGCAATTGTGGGATGGTCAACTATATGTATTTGATGAGCGCATTAGTGTTCCTGTTAACCGGGTAGAGCATGTTATCGTTGGGCGTGACCATTTTACAGGTGAGCCTTGTGAGCGTTATGTCAATTGTGCAAATCCTGAATGTAATGATAAAATTTTGTGTTCGGAGGAAAATGAACATAAATATATGCGTAGCTGCTCACATGAATGTCGTGTTCATCCAAGAAATCGGTATGTTGTCGAGCATGGTTTAACGGACGAACAAGTTGCAGAACGGTTAAGTAAAATAGATGAGGCTTCTGAGGCAGTAAATTAATAAAGACTCTCTCTGCTTTATTTGAGTCATTTTCGTTTATATGCTGAAATATACTCAGAACATAAAAATAGGGAAAGCGATGAGGTGAAATGATGAATTTTCATGTTAGCAAAGAAGCTGCTCAATGGTTTAAGGATGAAATGGATTTACAGGCTGGAGATTTTGTGCAGTTTTATGTAAAGCTTTATGGCGGCATTCCTACTGTTCATCCCAATTATTCATTAGGAATATCTTTTGGCAAAGAAGGTACTGTGGCAATTAAGGATGAAGTCGAAGGAATCACATTTTACTTCAATGATAAAGATGAATGGTTTTTAGACGATTACGTTTTAAATATTGAAGCAAAAAATGAAGAGGTTGAATACATTTTTACCCCTAAATAAGGCTCGGGGGCAATGCAAAAAAATTTACCTCTTTGTTTTTCGAAAGACAGTGCAAAGTTACTTTTTGCGATGCGAGCTTGAAAGCTCTTCATAGAGTGTTCATGAGGACAAAGAACGCCAAAACGAAGCAAAACGTGTCCTCATACAGTGTTATCGTGGTTCCAGGATAAAGAATAAATTGTTGCCCTGTCATCACACTAATGCTCATTGTGCGGCTTTGATAGGGCACCTGTTTGGTGGCACTAGTAGTAAGTAGTAGTGCCTGTCAGCTACTCTTAACGTAGTCATAAAAAAGGAGTGGAGAAAACGAACTGTTTTTCTCCACTTCTTTTTTTAGGATTTATCGAACTGCCTTTTTTCAACTTAAGGGATTCCAAGCTTTTTGTGAGAACGATCACATAGCTTAGGGCATGCTAGAATATATACTAGAATTAAGTTGTGAATTAAGGAGTAATTCGATGTATCAATTTTTTAGTGAAATTAGTAATCTCATTTCTCGTCCACTCATTAATATGGGCCTGCAGACAATGGGCATCCCGATGCTATCGGCATTTATACTAGGAATTGTTGGTGCTGCCGCTCCGTGCCAATTTACTGGGAATTTAGGGGCAATTACCGTTTACGGTAATCAATCTTTGCAGCGAAGTGTAGCATGGCAAGGTGTCTTCTTTTTTATATTAGGAAAAATTGCGGTTTTTTCTGGTCTTGGTCTTCTAATCTGGTTTGTGGGGAATGAAGTTAACGAGACGCTGATGCTCTATTTTCCTTGGATTCGGAAAGTTGTCGGTCCGACTCTGATTATCATTGGTCTCTTTATGCTTGGCTTTTTTACCTTTTCGAAGGCAATCTCATTCGGCATTTTTCCAGAAAAGTTCAAAGTCAAAGGAAATCTTGGCGCTTTTTTAATGGGAGCAAGTTTTACTTTAGGCTTTTGCCCGACGATGTTTACACTCTTTTTCGTCACGCTAATGCCAATGGCAACAGCGGTACCATACGGCGCCATTTTACCTGTGTTTTTCGCTGTAGGGACGTCGCTTCCCGTATTGCTCGCCATTTTTTTTATTTGGTACTTTGAATTAGGTGGTAAATTCGTGAAAAAAAGTGGAAGAAAGCTAGGTGCAGTCGTGCAAAAAATAGCAGGAGTGCTGCTCCTTGTTTTAGGTATACTTGATACGATTACGTATTGGGGATATTAATGCAACCGGTAACGGTTGTATTTTTTTTGAAAGGAAATATTCGTAATAAATTGATCCCTGTAACCGAACGCCAAAATGCTTCCAATTCGTCGAAAAATTCCCCCACATTCCTGTTAAATTAGCAAAATCCTCAGAACCGATTTCAAACAAAAATATTCATAGCAAACTCCAATTGTTCATAAAGTTTTCAAATTTTGATCAGAAAAAAGTAAAAACTGTTTCCCAAAATCACGATAATTATAATATACTATATATTAATAAGTATAACACATATTAAGATTATTAGTGAAATAGAGTATAATATTTTAGGTCTGAGGGTGGTGGAATTGATTAAATTAACGAAGCGCCAAGAAGAAATTTTGCAAATTGTTAAAAGGGAAGGTCCGATTTCTGGGAAGGAAATTGCTGACAAATTGTCATTAAAAAGAGCAACCCTTAGACCGGATCTAGCCATTTTAACGATGGCTGGCAATTTAGAAGCAAGAACGAAAGTGGGTTATACGTATAAGGAAGGGGCAAGTGCAGAACCTTTTATGACAATTTCAGAACAATTTGTTAGGGAGTATAAAGGTCATCCTGTAGTCGTGCGAAGTTCCTCGTCTGTTTATGATGCTATCGTACAAATTTTCTTAAAAGATGTAGGAGCTATATATGTAGTTAATGATGCCAGTCATCTTGTTGGCGTGATCTCAAGAAAGGACCTTCTAAGGGCAAGTATGGGAACGCAGGATCTTCGCGATATTCCTGTGAATGTCATCATGACGAGAATGCCCAATATTATCACAATTACACTGGAAGATACGCTCCATACAGCAGCCAAAAGAATGATTGAGCATCATATTGATTCCTTGCCTGTTGTTCAAGAAATCAACAAGGAAAGTCATACATATAAAGTGGTTGGACGCATTACGAAGACAACCATTGCGAAGGCGTATATGGAGTTAAGCAAACGTTATACGGTATAGGAGTGGAGCTATTTTGGAAGAGAAAGAAACGGTATTTGTCGTATCAGACTCCGTTGGCGAGACAGCTGATTTAGTTGTGAAAGCTGTTGCAACCCAATTTAATGGAGGTTTTGTGGAGTTAAGGAAAAATGCATTTGTGGAGAATTACGAGGATATAGAAGATATCCTGCTGATGGCGAAGCAGGTTCCGTCGCTTATCGCTTATACCATTGTGATTCCAAAGCTTAAGAGCTATTTAGATCGTCGGGCGAAGGAGGAAAATTTAGCTGCTATTGATCTATTAAGTCCGCTAATGGATGCATTTAGTCGAACATTTAATAAAAGTCCAAAGTATCAACCCAAACTTATGAGACAGCTTGATGAATCTTACTTTAAAAAAATTGAGGCGATTGAATTTGCCGTAAAGTACGATGACGGGAGAGATCCGCGCGGACTATTGCATGCTGATATTGTCCTAGTGGGAGTGTCGCGAACCTCTAAAACACCGCTTTCGATGTACTTGGCTCATAAACGTTATAAGGTTGCCAATGTTCCACTTGTACCAGAGGTGGCACCGCCGGATGAACTTTATCAAATATCACGCAATAAATGCGTGGGTCTCATTATCAGTCCTGATAAATTAAATTCTATTCGTAAGGAGCGGTTGAAGAACCTCGGATTAACTTCTCAAGCAAACTATGCTAGCTTTGAACGGATATTAGAGGAATTGGATTATGCTGATAAAATCATGAGACGTCTCGGATGTCCGGTCATTAATGTATCTGATAAGGCGATTGAAGAAACGGCCGACTATATTTTAAATACACTCAAAAAATAGCCAAATCTGAACTCATAAGAGAGGAGTATGGATCATGAAGAAATTTGTCTATATGTTTAATGAAGGAAACAGTGGGATGAAAGAATTATTAGGAGGGAAGGGAGCTAACCTTGCTGAAATGACAGCAATCGGGCTGCCGGTTCCATTTGGGTTTACAATATCTACGGAAAGCTGTAATGCCTATTATGATGCTGGAAAAAAAGTCTCCTCTGAAATTGAGGCGCAAATTTTTGCTTGTTTACAGATGCTTGAGGAAAAGACAGGAAAAATACTCGGCGATCCTGTGAATCCATTGCTTGTTTCCGTTCGTTCTGGAGCAGTTTTCTCCATGCCTGGGATGATGGATACGATTTTAAACTTAGGAATGAATGATGAAACGGTTAAAGGGCTTGCGAGCCTTACGAATAATCCGCGATTTGCTTATGACTCTTATCGCCGCTTTATTCAGATGTTTTCTGATGTTGTACTCGATGTTGATACTTTTTTCTTTGAACAGCTTCTTGAGGAATATCGTCTAGAACACGGATACTCACAAGATCCGGAACTATCGGCGGAAGATTGGCAGACGGTGATTGCTGGATATAAAAGGATTGTGAAGGAGCGTACAAGAAAAGAGTTTCCACAAAATCCTAGAGAACAGCTATTGTTATCGATTAAAGCTGTATTTGATTCATGGAATAATCAGCGGGCAATTGTCTATCGCCGATTAAATAAAATTCCGGATCATCTAGGAACAGCCGTCAATATTCAAAGCATGGTGTTTGGAAACATGGGAAATGACTCAGGGACAGGGGTTGCTTTTACAAGAAATCCATCAACAGGAGAACATACATTATATGGGGAATACTTAATCAATGCTCAAGGAGAGGACGTTGTTGCAGGAATTCGCACACCACAACCGATCTTGACGTTAGAAAAGGAAATGCCTGATGTCTTTAAACAATTCTCTGAAACTTGTCAGCTATTAGAAAATCATTACAAAGATATGCAAGACATTGAATTTACGGTTGAAAGGGGCAAGCTTTTCATTTTACAAACAAGAACAGGTAAACGCACAGCTCAAGCGGCAATCCGCATTGCCGTTGAAATGGTAGAAGAAGGTGTGATTGATAAAAACACAGCTCTGCTCCGCGTTGATCCGGATCAGTTGAATCAACTGCTTCACCGCCGTATAGATGAATCAGCTACTCGCAAAATTTTAACAAAGGGGCTACCAGCCTCACCAGGGGCAGCCAGTGGTCAAGTGGTCTTTGATGCAGACGAGGCTGAAATACTGGGGAATGAGGGGAAAAAGGTCATCCTTATTCGGCCAGAAACGACTCCTGACGATATTCATGGAATTATTGCGGCACAAGCTGTCGTAACGAGTCGTGGTGGAATGACGAGCCATGCCGCAGTAGTTGCAAGAGGAATGGGGAAGGCCTGTATTTGTGGCTGTGAGGCACTTAAAATTGATCTGAAGGCAAAGCAATTGTCCATTGGCGATACCGTTATCCGCGAAGGTGAAGTGCTGACAATTGATGGTGCAACGGGTGAAGTGATGATCGGAGAGATTCCGATGATTGAACCGCAGCTCTCAGAGGAATTCCGCCTCCTTTTACAGTGGGCTGATGAGACAAGAAAACTTGGAGTTAGAGCAAATGCTGATAATCCAGAGGATGCGAAAAAAGCATTTGAATTCGGGGCTGGTGGAATTGGTTTGTGCCGCACGGAGCATATGTTTATGGATGCGAAAAGGGTGCCGATAGTTCAAAAAATGATACTGGCAGATAACTTCGCTGAGCGAAAGGAAGCGTTAAATGAACTACTTCCGATGCAGCGAGCTGATTTCGAGGGCATTTTTGAGGCAATGCAAGGCTTCCCGGTAACGATTAGACTTCTAGACCCACCGTTACATGAGTTTTTACCAGACAAAGAGGAATTGTTGGTAGAAGTAACAAAGCTTCAGATTTTAAGCCCTAATGCACCCGAATTAGCTGAGAAAGAATTATTGTTGAAGAAGGTACATCAATTAGCTGAGTTTAATCCGATGCTTGGAGCTAGAGGCTGCAGGTTAGGAATGATTCATCCAGAAATTTATGAAATGCAGGCAAAAGCAATTTTTTATGCGATTGCAAGTGTTGAAAATAAAGGAATTGCTGTTAAGCCGGAGATTATGATCCCGCTAGTGGGCCATGTTAATGAGCTGAAGCAAATGCGTCAACTCGTTATGGATGCAGCTTCACAGGTTCAAGAGGAAACGGGAAAGAGCTTCGACTATTTAATTGGTACGATGATCGAAATCCCTCGTGCAGCACTTACTGCAGATGAAATTGCTGAAGAGGCTGACTTTTTCTCGTTTGGAACAAATGATTTGACGCAAACAACCTTTGGCTATAGCCGAGACGATGCAGAGGGCAAATTCCTACAAGCCTATATTGAAAACAAGGTTCTTCCAGAAAATCCTTTCGCAGTTTTAGATCGAGAGGGAGTAGGAAAGCTTGTTGAAACAGGCGTCAAGCTTGGAAGAGCAACAAAGCCTGAGTTGAAAACAGGAATTTGTGGTGAACATGGCGGCGAGAAAAACTCGATCGAATTTTGCTATGAGACTGGGTTGGATTATGTTAGCTGTTCACCATATCGTGTACCGGTAGCTCGACTTGCTGCAGCACAGGCAACGATTCGTAAGCCACTTCAAGAGAAAAGACCACAAGTTCAAGTATAATTAGAAACTAGCTTCTTAGTTGAAGCTAGTTTTATTTGTGTAAATATAGTTTGTATACAAATTATATTTACACAAATAAAACTTAAAGATATAATAAAAATTATGGCTATGAGGAGTGGATATTTTATGTCAATGGATAAATCTATTGGGTCTGCGTCCGTACGGTTAAGTAAAAAAATGACGCGGATTGTAAACCTTTATTTAAGGTCCTACCATCTTACGACAGAACAATGGGTCGTTTTAAGAGCACTTCATGAAATAGATGGTATTACACAAAAGGAGCTCTCACATAGAACCGATAAGGACCAAGCAACCTTGACAAAAATTCTCGATCTGGTAGAGAAGAGAAAAGCGGTCATAAGAGTAGCAAATCCTAGGGATCGCCGCTCCTTTTTGATTAAAATTACTGACCAAGGAAGGGAATTGGTTGAAGAGTTGACACCTTATATTGAAGAAATCTTTATAAGGATGGTTGCTGGAATTAAGCCGGAGAAGCTTGAAGTCTATCAAGAAGTATTGGGGTTATTAGAAAGTAATATTGAACAATTGCTTGAGCAAACAGATTTAGAGAGAAGGAATAAAAGTGACAGGAACATCTAAGTTATGGACAGGACGTTATATTCTGATTTTATTAATGGCATTCTTCTTTTTCCTCGGTATTCAAATTTTAACGGCGGGCTTTCCTGCATATATTACGGATTTAAAAGAAAGCCCGACAGAGGGCGGATTGATGACAACAGTATTCATGCTGTCAGCCATTATTACAAGGCCTTTGATCAGCTATTTTATGCACAAAGTGAAGTTAGCGCTGTTAAACGCTTTAGCGCTTATTCTTGTGGCGTTATCAATTGGAGCCAGCATTGGGCAGGATTCACTGATTTTATTATTATGCTTGCGGAGTATACACGGAGTTGGATTTGGAATTCTTTCAACAGTGTTTGCAACAATGGCCACTAATATTATTCCCACAAAAAAACTAGGTGAAGGCATCGGGTATTACGGGATGGCTACAAGCGTAGGTACAAGCATCGCCCCAATGATTGCCTTATCACTTCTGCAATTGGCCTCTTATTATTATATGGTCGTATTAACGATGGGCTTAACGCTCGTTACTCTGGTAATCTCGTTATTTATTAAAACTCCACAGCAGAGTGCTTCTTTGCCCGTAAACGAAAGAAAAATGACCTTTCAGGAATCTCTTTTCGATAAAGATGCGTTCATTCCTTGCAGTCTTACGATTTTTTTTACGATATCATTAGGCGGTGTCATTAGTTTTATGGGAGAGTTAGGCAAGGAGGCTCAAATAGGAAGTTCGGTGCCGTTTTTTTTCTTGGTGTTAACGCTCATGATGGTATTAGTTCGACCGTTATCGGGACGATTATTTGATCGTTATGGTCATAAAATGATTATATACCCAGGTGTATTCAGCGCAATGGTCGGATTAATGTTGTTAGCGATCACCGAGCGGACAGAAACCTTGCTTCTTGCCGGAGTATTTTACGGAATCGCTTATGGAGTTATCACCCCAACACTCCAAGCGATTGCGGTAAAATCCGTAAAAAGGGAAAAACAAGGGACGGCAAATGCGATGTATTTTTCGGGAATGGATTTTGGAATTGCGATTGGTTCTATTGGACTTGGAGCAGTAGCTTCAATAACAAGCTACCACTTCATTTATGGTTTTTCTGTCGTTTTCCTAGTCATTCTTTTAATGATCTATACATTCGTTCTATCTAAAAAAAATGCTCAGAATGAAAAATCGATTGCAGAGGTAATGTAATATAAAATGCTCCACGCTCTTTATTGAGCGGGAGCATTTTATTATTGAATTTTCACACTACCACTGGAAACATCGACAGCAATTTTGTGTTTGCCATTACCGTGTGTTCCTTTAATGCTGCCTTTGCTTTCTTTTTCAACCGATAATGGAAAATTGTATGAGATGTTTCCGGAACCAACCTTGCCGTCTAAGGTGAAATCAGCATCGTCTGGTAACCCAAGCGTGACAGTACCAGAACTAACATCAATCTCTACAGAATCATTCAGTTCAGCAAATTGGATATCCAGCTTCCCTGATGAAATATCGGCTTCAAGTTCACCGCTGAAATCGTCGATATTTGCATTCCCAGAGCTTAGATCAATTGAACTTGACTTGGAGGCAAGACCTTGAATGGTAGCATTTCCTGAAGAGCCATTATAAGAAAACTCGCTTAGATTCAAATTGTTTAACTTGATATTCCCCGATCCAATATCGATGGAAAGTTCGTCAAGCGTAAACGACTGTTTTTCAGATTTTCCAGCTAATTCAACATTCCCAGAACCGATGTTGATTTCCATATCTTTATCATAATCTTCTGGAATATAGACAGTTAGCTTTGATTTATTAAAGAAAGAAAACCATGCATACCATTCACGCTCATAAGAGATTCTAATCGCATCGCCTTTTTGACTGACAATCACTTTCCCTTTACCAACTAAATCTGCTTCTAAGTCATCCCGTTTTTCAGGAACGATTTCTAAGCTGATCGATGAGATATCAAAATCAATCGTATCAATTCTCTTTGTAATATCTGCCCGAGTATTGTCCTGCTTTGAAAACCAATTGAGATTAGTAACAGTTGTAAATAAAAGATATCCCCCTATGAGGATGATAAAAATTAAAAAAATTCGCTTCATTGTCAAAATTCCTCCATCGCTTCTCTTTTTATTTTTTTATAATAAGACTATCGTTTTATGATTGTGTTGATTTTTAGCTTATTTCGTGAAAAGCTTTGGTTTCTCCCAGTTTGCAGCTATGCTTAAAGATCACTTTTCATTTAGTCAGAGCTAAAATATTGTGATTTAACAATCTTGTTTAACCTATTTTTATCATAAACGAAATAGCGATAATAATCATTGCTCTATAGCTTTATTTTCCACTACGCCTCAAGTCTTACGTAGAAATTATTTTTCATTCTTTACATAGGGTAGGAGGGTATAGTACAATTGAGGTGAGGAGGAATGTGAATGGAGAATATTGAACCTCAAGAGTTGGAAGAATGTTGCCATGAACATGATGGGAGAAAGAGCCATCATTCAGAAAAAACGAAGAAAAACTTAGTGACAAGATTAAACCGAATCGAAGGGCAAATTCGCGGAATTAAAGGTCTTATTGAAAAGGATACTTACTGTGATGATGTTATCACGCAAATAGCAGCTACTACAGCAGCACTTAATGGTGTCGCCAAATTATTATTAGAGGCGCATATGAAAAGCTGTATTTTAGAAAGAGTGCAAGATGGAGATCATGAAGCGATTGATGAGTTATTAGTAACGATTCAAAAGCTGATGAAAAAATAAAGGGAATAGAAAGAGGGAAGTAACGATGGAAAATGTTACATTAAGTGTAAAAGGAATGTCTTGTGGGCATTGTGTAAAAGCGGTTGAAGGAAGCGTGGGTAAATTAGACGGAGTTAACGATGTGAAGGTAAATCTTGAAGCAGGTACAGTTGCTGTCGATTTTAACAGCGCTGTTATCTCGATTGATACGATTAAAGAAACAATCGATGATCAAGGATATGACGTAGAGTAATTTTATCGAAACAGACGTGCTACATTGAGGCTAGCACGTTCTTTTATCCATTTTATATACCTTGTGGGGGTATATAGGGAAATTGAGGTGAAAATCAATGAGCATATTAAAGGAAACGAATATGCAAATTACGGGGATGACTTGTGCTGCATGTGCAACCCGTATCGAAAAAGGCTTGAGAAAACTTGAAGGAATTGAGGAAGCAAATGTCAACCTTGCTTTAGAACGATCAGCGATTAAATATGACCCAAAAATAACGAATATCGAAACGATACAAAATAAAGTCCGCGATTTAGGTTACGATGTTGTAACTGAAAAAACTGAGCTTGAAATTACCGGAATGACTTGTGCTGCCTGTTCTGCAAGAATTGAAAAAGGTTTAAATAAGCTGGATGGCGTCACAAGTGCGACTGTTAACTTAGCTCTTGAAAAAGCGACAATAGAGTATAATCCGACGGAGTTAGCGACAGGAGATTTGATTAAAAAAGTACAGGATTTAGGTTATGGAGCACGTACGAAAGAGGCTGGGAAGGAAGCTGTCGATCATCGGGAAGCGGAAATTAAGAAGCAGCAAAATCGATTTATTTTTTCAATGATCTTGTCTTTACCACTCTTATGGTCAATGGTTGGTCATTTTCAATTTACTTCTTTTATCTATGTGCCAGACCTTTTTATGAATGCTTGGTTTCAGTTGTTGCTTGCCACACCCGTACAATTTTATATCGGCAAGCAGTTTTATGTTGGTGCATATAAGGCGTTGAAAAATAAAAGTGCGAATATGGATGTGCTAGTAGCTCTAGGAACTTCTGCTGCGTATTTTTACAGTTTATACTTATCCTTTAAAATGATGGATATGCATGGGCACTCACCGGAACTTTATTATGAGACAAGTGCGGTCTTGATTACTTTAATTGTCCTTGGAAAGCTGTTTGAGGCAAAAGCAAAAGGACGTTCATCTGAGGCGATAAAAAAACTAATGGGGCTGCAAGCAAAAACGGCGATCGTCGAGCGCAATGGGGTAGAAATGGAAATCCCGTTGGAAGAAGTTGTGGTAGGCGATCTTTTTCATGTTAAACCAGGAGAGAAAATCCCGGTCGATGGGGTTATTTTTGTGGGCCAGTCTGCTATTGATGAGTCGATGCTGACGGGGGAAAGTGTACCTGTTGATAAAACAGTTGGCGATGAGGTCATTGGTGCAACCATTAATAAAAATGGTTTCTTGAAAATTGAAGCAACGAAGGTAGGTAAGGATACCGCACTTGCGCAAATTATAAAAATCGTTGAAGAAGCTCAAGGCTCTAAAGCTCCTATTCAACGATTGGCAGATAAAATTTCCGGGATTTTTGTACCAATTGTCGTTGGAATTGCGATTTTAACCTTCGTATTATGGTATTTTGTTGTAGCGCCTGGAGAGTTCGCAAAAAGCCTCGAGAATTTAATTGCAGTTCTCGTTATCGCATGTCCTTGTGCTCTTGGTTTAGCAACTCCTACGTCAATTATGGCAGGCTCAGGCCGTGCGGCGGAGTTCGGAATTTTATTTAAAGGTGGAGAGCATTTAGAAATGACCCATCGAGTTACCTCTGTCGTATTGGATAAAACGGGTACGGTTACGAATGGAACACCTGTTTTAACGGATGTTCTGACAGAAATGGATGAAAATGAATTTTTAGTACTTGTCGCAAGTGCGGAAAAAAAATCGGAACATCCATTAGCTGAAGCAATCGTAGCAGGTGTTAAAGATAGCGGAATGACTTTAAAGGAGGTTGCTGAGTTTGAGGCGATTCCAGGGTTTGGGATTCGCGCCATAGTCGAAGGCAAAGAGATCCTTATTGGTACAAGAAAGCTGATGAGCCGCTTTGAGGTCGATGCCAGTAATTATTTGAGTGAGATGGAGGCTCTGGAACGAGAAGGAAAAACAGCGATGCTTGTCGCGATTAATCAAGTGCTGTCCGGGGTGATTGCTGTAGCAGATACCATTAAAGAAACGTCAATTTCAGCGGTTCAGAGACTTAAAGAAATGGGATTAGATGTGATTATGATAACAGGTGATAATGAAGAGACGGCCAAAGCAATTGCTGGAAAAGTAGGGATAGAACATTATATTGCAGAAGTGCTTCCAGAGGGAAAAGCAAGCGAAGTGAAAAAGCTTCAAGCCAGCGGCAAGAAGGTAGCTATGGTTGGAGATGGAATTAATGATGCTCCTGCTTTAGCAGTTGCCGATATTGGGATGGCAATCGGAACAGGTACGGATGTGGCGATGGAAGCTGCTGACATTACATTAATCCGTGGAGATTTAAACAGTATTGCTGATGCAATTTCAATGAGTCGAAAAACAATCCGTAATATTAAACAAAACTTGTTTTGGGCATTCGGTTATAATACGATGGGCATTCCAGTTGCAGCGCTGGGTTTTCTTGCACCTTGGCTTGCAGGGGCGGCGATGGCATTCAGTTCGGTTTCAGTCGTTTTAAATGCATTGCGCCTACAAAAAGTGAAATTATAGGTAGGGACATTTTTTAAACATTAGGACTACATCTAGTCTGTGTGAGCATTATTTGAAGCTATCGATTGATTCGATAGCTTTTTTTCGTTGACTTTTTTATACTTGATTCAAGAGGTTAGTTGCATTTGTATAGTGTTAATTGCATTTCAGTTATTGGTTATGAATAGCGGGTACGGTCATATATTGATAATAGTTTTGAAATGGAGGAGAGCGAATGGATGCATTAGAAGCATTACGAACAAGAAGAAGTATTGGTAGAGTAAAAGATAGAGAGGTGCCAAAAGAATTAATTGAAAAAATTATAGAAGCTGCCACATGGGCTCCGAACCATGTGAAGACAGAACCTTGGCGATTTTTTGTATTAACTGGGGATGGTCGTAAACGTTTAGGTGAAACACTAGCACAGATAGCGGAGAGAGAGATGGATGAACCAGCAACAGATGAGCAGAAGAAAAAGGTGGAAAAGGCAAGAAACAATCCTTTTCGAGCACCGGTGATTATTGTGGCGGCGGTCGAACCAAGTGATAATCCAAAGGTTATCCTGAAAGAGGAATACGCAGCTGTCAATGCTGGTGTTCAAAATATGCTTATCGCTGCCCACGCACTTGGATTAGGAGCAGTTTGGAGAACAGGAAAGCCATGCTATGATCGCGAAGTAAGCAACCTCTTTGGTTTATCGGAAAAAGGCGAAGTCCTTGGCTTCATCTATATTGGCTATCCAGATATGACACCTCCGCCAAGGAAGGTAAAGCCTATTGCAGAGGTTACGACATGGATTGATAAAGAATAAGAGGGAAGCTTCGTACTGCTGGCTTTAAGTGACAGAATGAGGAAAGCTTGATTGTAGGTAGAAGTAGAGGTTGATATCAAGTGCGAGGATTGGCTTCTTTGTGGTAGCGTTGTGCTTGCTACTGCTCAGTTATGTTTTTGTTTTGCGTAACCCTTCAATCATAACGGTGGCTTACGTGAAGAGATTCGACCTCTCTACCAAGATTGTAAAAGTGCAAAGCTTATTTGCGACAATTCTATAAAAAGTGATAAAAGGCATTGAGCTTCTGTTCTCAATGCCTTGGCTTTTTATTTGAAGAAGAAAGGAAATGAAACGTTCGAAAAAGCCTATTGTTGGTTTAGGAAATGAATTTTAGCAAGAAGGCATAATCTGATGCTTTTGTGAATCCTTGCTACAAAAAGTCCAGCAATTGTGCACAGCTCCCCCATTTTGTAAAATAAAAACTGGAACAAAAAAGGAGAGAAGCAAATGAGTGTTCAAAATAAAGTTGCCATTATTACTGGAGCTGCGAATGGAATTGGCAGAGGCGTTGCAAAGTGTTATGCCGATAATGGGGCAAAGGTCATATTGGCTGATCTGAATAAAAAGGCAGGTCAAAGCGTGAAGGAGGAAATTCTTGCCGCAGGAGGCCAAAGTATGTTTGTTCAAACAGACGTTCGCAAAGTGGATGATATCGTTCAGTTAATGAAGGTAGTAAAAAGTACGTATGGAAAAATCGATATATTAATTAACAATGCGGGAGTGAGCCGTTTTAAAAATGTCTTTGATTTGTCCGTTGAAGACTGGGATGACGTGCTTAATACGAATTTGAGAAGTGTTTTTCTGTGTTCCAAGGAAGCGGCCAAGTATATGCGTGAAAATGATAAAGGAGGGGCCATAGTCAATATTGCTTCTACCAGAGCGCTCATGTCAGAACCCCATTCGGAAGCATATGCGGCATCAAAAGGGGGAATTGTAGCGATTACTCATGCGTTGGCAGCTTCCCTATCCAATGAACATATTACGGTAAATGCAATTTCCCCAGGGTGGATCGAAACAGGCGACTATTCTCAATTAACAGATAAGGATCACAATCAGCATTTGTCTAAAAGAGTGGGGAAACCTGAAGATATTGCAAAAGGTTGTTTATATCTTACTAGCGAAGAAAATGATTTTGTCACTGGGATCAATTTAATAATTGATGGCGGGATGACAAGGAAAATGATTTATGAGGAATAGCAAAAGAACACCTGAATGAAAAATTAAGATAAGGACGAGTTAAAAAAAGAAACAGGCACTCTCGTATAAAATTGTGAAAAGTTTATATATATTATGTGAACATCGTTAAAAACAGTTGACAGAGGATAATGATAATCGTTATCATCTATATAGAAAGAAATTTTTTTTGGGATTAATTGAAAACTATTCTCAATTAAAAAATAACAATGAGAAATAATATTTGGTAGAGAGTCACTCTCCCAAACGTTTTCACTCAACGTTATTTTTTTATTTTTCGAGTGAATCGGATTCATAATGGAGCACTTTTAGTTAAAAACGAATTTTAATTAGAATATCATTATCATTTGTTTTTAATGATGGGAGTGTTGTGAAGACGATTCTATTGTTCTCAACAAATTGGAAAGAGTAAGGAAGAGTTATGAAAAGAAGATACTTGGTTTTGGCACTGATCGTATTATCAATTACATCACTTTTTGTCGGTGTAAAAGGAATAACTCCTTTAGATCTTTTTGATTTAACTGAGGAACAAGCACATATTCTCTTAGTAAGCCGTTTTCCACGCTTAATGAGTATTATCCTTGCGGGAGTAAGTATGAGTATTGCTGGATTAATTATGCAGCAATTAACGCGAAACAAATTTGTTTCACCAACAACCGCTGGAACAATGGATTCAGCTAGACTGGGAATCTTAGTATCCTTGATGTTGTTTACATCGGCTAGCCCGTTTGTGAAAATGCTCGTTGCTTTTGCTTTTGCGCTATTAGGGACTTTCGTCTTTATGAAAATACTGGACAAAGTAAAATATAAAGATGCCATTTTTATTCCACTTGTAGGCTTGATGTTTGGAAATATCATTGGGTCAATTACTACTTTTTTTGCCTTGAAAAATGATCTGGTTCAGAATATGTCATCATGGCTTCAGGGGAATTTTTCGATGATGATTCAAGGACGCTATGAATTACTTTATATTAGCATTCCGCTTGTAATTATTGCTTACATTTATGCGAATAAATTTACGATTGCTGGAATGGGAGAGGAATTTGCGATTAATTTAGGACTTAATCATAAAAGAGTTGTAAACATTGGTCTTATTATTGTCGCATTGATTACATCATCAGTTGTTTTAACAGTTGGAATGATTCCATTTTTAGGTTTAATTATTCCAAACATCGTTTCGATGTATAAGGGAGATCATTTGAAAAATAGTCTTTCTCACACCGCACTACTAGGAGCTGTCTTTGTCCTCGCCTGTGATATCTTCGGTCGGGTCATCATTTATCCTTATGAGATTGCCATCGGGGTAACAGTTGGGGTAATAGGAAGCGGAATATTTCTTTATTTAATATTGAGGAGAAAGGCATATGCGTAGAAATAACATTAAATTAATTATTTTATTCATCTTAGCCTTGTCCTTAACTACAGCATATATTTTTGTGAATCTAGGACCAGTATGGGAATATGTCTTACCTAGAAGGACCTTAAAAATTGTTGCAATCGTTGTTACGGGTGCTGTAATCGCTTTCTCTACTGTGATTTTTCAGACGATAACAAATAACAGAATTTTAACACCAAGTATTATTGGATTAGACTCTTTATACATGCTCATCCAAACATTTTTAATTTTTGTTTTTGGTTCTATGAATTTTGTTGTCGTCGATAAAAACTTTAATTTCGTTTTATCTGTAGGGTTAATGATTCTCTTTGCAGGCTTGCTATATAAATTTCTTTTTAAAGGTGAAGGACAGAATATCTATATTCTTTTACTAGTTGGGATCATTTGTGGAACCTTCTTCGGTAGTATTACCGACTTCATGCAGGTGCTAATTGACCCAAATGAATTTATGATTGTACAAGACAGAATGTTTGCAAGTTTTAACAATGTGAACACTGATTTATTAATTGTATCAATTCTTTTCATTGTTTTAGCGGGTCTTTATTTTGCAAGATTTTATAAATATTTGGATGTCCTTTCATTAGGAAAGGAGCAAGCGATTAATCTTGGAGTGGATTATGATTATGTAGTTAAGCGACTTCTGATTATTGTAGCTGTTTTAATTTCAGTTGCCACGGCTCTAGTTGGCCCAATCACTTTCCTTGGATTGCTTGTTGCGAATATTGCCCATCAGTTTTTAAATACATACCGACATAGCTATTTGCTTACTGGCTCTATTTTAATTAGTGTTGTGGCATTGGTCGGTGGTCAGTTTCTTGTAGAACGAGTGTTTACCTTTTCGACTACAATCAGCGTAATCATCAATTTCATCGGTGGAGTTTACTTCATCTATCTTCTATTAAAGGAGAGTAAAAAATGGTAATCGTAAAAAACGTTTCGAAGAGATATGGAAATAAAAGTGTTGTTGAAGATGTTTCTGTTCAAATTGAGAAGGGAAAGATCACTTCTTTTATCGGTCCTAATGGTGCTGGGAAAAGTACGCTCTTGTCAATGGTGAGTCGTCTAATTGCTAAGGATACTGGTGAAGTATTAATTGATAATCAGGATATTGCCAAAGCTAAAAGTGGAGACTTAGCAAAAAAGATTTCGATTCTTAAACAGTCAAACTTTATTAATCTACGTTTAACCGTGAGAGAATTAGTGGCGTTTGGAAGATTTCCATATTCACAAGGCCGATTAACGAAGGAAGATTGGAAGTATGTCGATGAAGCAATTGAATACATGGAGCTTCAGGATATGCAAAATAAATTTATTGATCAATTGAGTGGTGGGCAAAAGCAACGTGCTTATATTGCCATGGTTATAGCTCAGGATACTGAATATATCTTACTTGATGAACCATTGAACAATTTAGATATGAAACATTCTGTGCAAATCATGAAAGTGTTACGTCAGCTTGTTGATGAACTTGGTAAGACGGTTGTGATTGTCATACATGATATTAATTTTGCTGCTTGCTATTCTGACTATATTATCGCTTTAAAGGACGGCAAGGTCGTTCGTGAAGGCCAAACTCAAGAGGTTATTACTCCTCAAGTGTTGAAGGAAATTTATGAAATGGACTTTACCGTAAAAGTAGAAAATCAAAAACGATATTGTCTTTACTTTACTTAATTTCGATTTTATTTTTTGATTGTAAAATGGAGATGATACTATGCTGGAGTCATACCTGGGTCCGGAATGGCTTCAGTAGCTTTCAATGCTGTTTTACGATCAAAAATAAAATATAGATGGTTCACAATGTGACAGAGCATTGTGGAAGGGAAAGAATAAAAATTTTTTCATGGGGTGAATTTTTAATGAAGAAAAGGTTAAGTTTGTTTTTCATTATTGCCATGCTGACAATATTCGTTGCAGCTTGTGGCTCAAATAAAGAAGCTGACGAAGCCACAACTGGATCAGCTACAAATGATACAGATGCCGCAGAAGAAACAAAAGAAATTACGATTACTCATCAACTAGGCGAAACTCCAGTGAAGGTCAATCCTGAAAAAGTTGTTGTTTTTGATTTCGGAATTCTTGATTCTTTAGATAAACTAGGCGTGGAAGTTACTGGTGTACCACAAGCAAATATCCCACCGTATCTTTCTCAATATGAAGATGGAAAATATGAGAACGTTGGGAGCTTAAAAGAACCTGACTTCGAAAAAATTGCTGAGATTGCTCCAGATTTAATTATTATTTCAGGTAGACAGCAAGAAGCATATGAAGAATTAAGCAAAATTGGACCAACGATTTTCTTAGGTGTTGATACAACGAACTATATGGAATCTTTCACTGACAATATGGAAACATTAGGTCAAATTTTTGCTAAAGAAACAGAAGTCGAAACAGAATTAGCAGCAATTAACGATGACATTGCTAAAATTCAAGAAAAATCTGCTGATGTTGGTTCTACACTAGTGATCCTTGCAAATGAGGGGAATTTAAGTGCTTATGGACCTGGATCACGTTTTGGGATTATTCATGATGTATTTGGTTTGCCAGCTGTGGATGAAAACATTGAAGTCTCCACACATGGACAAAATATTTCACCGGAATACTTAGTTGAAAAAGATCCAGAGCATCTATTTGTTGTAGACCGAGGAGCTGTCGTGGAAGGAGAATCGTCGGCGCAACAAACTGTTGAAACAGAGCTAATCAAAAATACGAAAGCAATGACAAGTGGGAATATCCACTACTTGGATCCAAATTACTGGTACCTATCTGGCGGCGGTTTAGTATCCGTAGCCGAAATGGTAAAAGAAATTGAAGAAGCTATTCAATAACGAGAGTGTAGTGAGAGCTCGTAAATTTTAAGAAATATAATGATGATCGTTCCATAATTAAAACTCGACCAACTATGGTCGAGTCAGACTGTCGACAAAATCCATCGAAAGGGAGCCCTTTCGATGGATTTTGTCATTTTTGGATTGGAATTGCGTTAAAAACGTTGATTTCCTCTCCAGACGCTTGCTTTCCGGGGGGCGTGCGCCGAGCCTCCTCCTCGCGGATGCTCGTGCGGGGTCTCGGCTGTCACGCTATTCCCCCAGGAGTCAAGCGCCTTCCGCTCCCATCAACTCGTTTGGCACCCCCTAAAAGCAGGTGGCCAAGTCCAAGGGGCCATGTTCTCTACGTTCATGGCAGCAAACGTAAGCATCGCCTGCATATTAAGACTCGTAAGGTTGTCCATCACATCCCCTGCTTTTCCTTCGCATTCGCAAAGACACGTTCAATCGTCTTCTTGCGTTTCGCGTAGATCTGTTTGATTTCATCGTTGTGACATAGATGTTATTGTTTGGGGACGAGTGTAGAAACCGAATCCTAGAAACCACGGATAGGCCATGTTTGTTTCCATTTCTTTTATGGTTTGACGCATGGAACGTATGCCAAATAGGTATGGTAGGAAGAGCATCTTAATTCTATTTTAAAAGAAAAAAGAGTGTAGGCAAACTCGAAAATCTTCGAGTTTGTCTACACTCTGACACGACCAACTATGGTCGAGTTTTTTTGAAAAGATAAGAAAGTATAAAATTTGGGGGGATACCATAGTGGTTGATGAGCATCAAGCCTAGACCGATTTATGGCCTGCTTTGACCGATATATTTGTATAAAGACCGATATCGAGAAAAGATCTTCATTTAGTATTCGTCGATCGCAATGGGGTCGATCGCAATGGGAATGAATCGAATCGAAGCATATGCTGGTCAAAACGTGACGTTTAACTATAAGGTCAAGACAGATGGGAAAAACTCCATCGAAATGCCTATAAAGCAAACAGAAAGTCGGCTTTGTTTGGTGCATCATGGAAAGGAGGATTTTCCGTTAAATGTGGTCAGGGACTTTGAGCTACTAGATGATGGAGATCCAACGACCCCTATGTTTTCATGCGAAAAATGTGGTGGACAAATGTATCCTGAATCCGATAAAGGAGTACATGGAATAGAATACAAACTTAACAAAAAAGTCCGGGCGGTTTTGCCTGGTTTTTCTTATGTTTCTGGAATTGTAGGGTGAAATTCCGGAATTCATGCAATTTTTCCGGAAATATATCTGCTTTTTCCGGAATTAAGCAGAAAAATTCCGGAATTAATCACGATTTTTCCGGAATGCATCTTCGTTTAATTTTGTTCTGTCATTTTTTGAATGCTTAGCTTTATTGCGTTTGTTCCCCTTGCTATTATCTCCGCTTGTTATTTCTTCTGCAAACTCTGCATCTGGGGAGTTTTGATTTTTGCTTCCTTTATTCATTTTTTTCGTCATGAAGCTCACCTCTCTTTGGACTAGTCTATCTCATTTAGCATTCATATATACAAAAAAATTGACCTCATAAAGAGGTCAAAAAAAGGGGGAATTACACTTGTATTTTTATTGTTACCAAACGGAGGAAATTTATTCAACTTTAAGAAAAATTTTCTCAATTTTGGCCCATTTTATTATAGTTAAGCATTGCTGCCGATATGCATAATAAAATTTTTCGAGATTTATAACCCGGATGTTGATTTTTGGGCTCACTCATGAGACAGATTCAGCATATACAAGCATATAGGTATATATAAAATTTCCTGTTCCTTTGCAATAAAGGAAAAGCATTTATGAACAGGCTCTTCTAGTCAAGGCGATGACATGAGAAGAGGGCTTATTTTCAAGGGCGAATCTACTAATGCAAACGCCTTTTCTTATAGGTCTAGTGGAAAAGCCCGCAACGAAGCTAGGGCAACAACATATTAAGTAATATAAGTGTAGACTCTCGGAAATTAAGTAACTGATTCTGGGTCTTTTGGGGGATGAAAGCAATACTTATGAGGATACATTGGAATTTTCAAAATCGTTTTCAAAAAAATACGTGCCAAATAAACCACAAAAAGT
>NZ_JARGEJ010000610.1:0-303 GCF_029211245.1 Robertmurraya sp. DFI.2.37
CTTGAATTGGAAACGAAAAAATTCGAAAAGATCACACCGGGGACTGGTTATTTTGGAGGAGCCACTTGGTCTCCAAACGGGAGATATATCGGCATACTTGGCCATGAACGTGAATATGAAAATGCTACATTAATGAAAATTTGGGTTTATGATACTGAACAAAAGGAACTCTCCTGTCTTACAGCGGAGTCTGATTTGCTTATAGGAGATTTTGCGATTGGCGATTTTCACCAGGAGCCGTTTCACCAGGGATACTCTGGGCTGAAGATAATGAAAGTTTTTATTTTCTGGCATCTGATTATG
>NZ_JARGEJ010000611.1:0-303 GCF_029211245.1 Robertmurraya sp. DFI.2.37
GATAAACTGTACAAGCAATATCATGGTGTCATCGACAAGTTGTTTGACAAGCTGAATCTTTCCGCATCACAGAAAAAATTAAGCAATTTTAAATCAACCATCAGCAAAGAAGGCAACCTTTATCGTGAACGCGAAAAACTGGTTCGTGCTTACGAAAACATGAAGAATGAAATTCAAACATACGAGAACAACTTGGGCTTCTTGACCAGTTCTTCCAAAAAAGGTAGCAGTTTGGTTACGGAAATGAATCGTAAAGTGGAAAAACTCAAAGCAGACCTAGAATTGATCTTGAAAAAAATTGAG
>NZ_JARGEJ010000612.1:0-303 GCF_029211245.1 Robertmurraya sp. DFI.2.37
CCATTGTTTATCTTAGTTTATTTAGTCGGTCTGTTTGACTAATGATATCTGTTACACGGACCCCAAAGTTTTCATCAATAACAACCACTTCACCCTTTGCGATCAAGTGATTATTTACTAATATGTCAACTGGTTCACCTGCCAACTTGTCCAATTCTATAATGGACCCTGGCGATAGTTCAAGGATTCCTTTCACAGATCTTTTCGTTCTTCCTAGCTCAACTGTTACTTGAAGCGGAATATCAAATAACATATTTAAGTTTTTCGCTTCAGATTCTTGAAGCTGATACTGGTCAAAGCTAG
>NZ_JARGEJ010000613.1:0-303 GCF_029211245.1 Robertmurraya sp. DFI.2.37
GAGGATGTTGACCCGTTTCGTAATCCCCACTAATTCCCAAATCTCTTATTTCCCCATTTTTAGGATGCTGTTCCTATTCTTTCCTAGCTATGGTAGGAGCGCTCCTCTGGAAGAATATATCTAAATGTCACACTTATTTTAAAAATTATCTTTTTCTCTGTTAAAAGGGTTAAATACTTGCCAATTTGGTTATCAGTCACTTCATACTTGCTGGAGAGAACATGCGGATCCCAACCATTCTGAATGTATAAAACGCATATACTCATGAGCAGTGAATCTTTCATTCTATCTCCTCCGGCTAAG
>NZ_JARGEJ010000614.1:0-303 GCF_029211245.1 Robertmurraya sp. DFI.2.37
GACCCGTTAATAAATCACGACCACGAATCTCCATGTTATCGATACCTTCTGGCTCACCAGCACTACCAATTTCCACTTTAATCGTCTCTGAAGTCCGGTCACCAATCATTAAATTATACGTTTTACTTATGTAGCTCACGATTGCATCGTCCATTTCATCTCCAGCAACACGCACTGACTGGATTGTAACGATTCCGCCAAGGGAAATAATCGCCACTTCCGTCGTTCCTCCACCGATATCCACAACCATGCTTCCAGTTGGTTCCCATACCGGAAGATTAGCTCCAATTGCGGCTGCAAACG
>NZ_JARGEJ010000615.1:0-303 GCF_029211245.1 Robertmurraya sp. DFI.2.37
GGCAATAATCGCATTGCGTTGAATCGGCTTTTTACCTCGCCACGAACCCGATAGCTGGCCATATTTCTCTTTAAAACGGCGATTACTAAAGGTATAAGTGTATTGAAGCATTCAGGGGACCTCAATTAGATGGATATCCCCATTGGCGATTTTCTAAAGAAACTGTCTATGGACTGTTAGAGGAGATAGACAAAAAAACTTTAACTTTTCATAACGAAAATCTTGAAAAAGAGATAATCACTTTCCGTATCGCACTACAAACAGCTGGTAGTTATAAGTTTGGTATAGGAGAACTTGTGCAGG
>NZ_JARGEJ010000616.1:0-302 GCF_029211245.1 Robertmurraya sp. DFI.2.37
ATTTCGGTACGGCCTGAGCCCATTAATCCTGAGAAACCAAGAACTTCACCTTTACATACCTCAAAATTGATATTTTCAAATTTGCCTTTATGTGTTAAATCTTTAACCGATAACACCACTTCTCCAGGTTTCACATCAACTCTCGGAAATCGGTCATCTAGGTCATATCCAACCATCATGCTGACAATTTCATCAAAATTTGTTTCTGTAATTGTCTTCTGACCAATGAAAGCCCCATCACTCATAATTGTGATTTCATCACATAATTCAAATATTTCTTCCATACGGTGAGATATATATAC
>NZ_JARGEJ010000617.1:0-302 GCF_029211245.1 Robertmurraya sp. DFI.2.37
GGCTACCTGAAGGGCAAGGCGCTGGAAGACGGCGACAAGAGGCTCGCCGCGAGCTACGTGCACCTGGAGGAGGCCGAGCGCATCGCGCGGTCGGGCAAGCCGTCCGATCGTGAAAGCGCGCTGCTGTCCCCCGACATCGCGTTCATCTGCCTCCATGCGGGCGGGCTCGTCGCCGAGTGCGGCTACTGCGGGTGCCTCGTCGACGAGCACTGGGACTTCTGCGCCCGCTGCGGCGCGCACTTCATGGACCGCAGGTACGTCGACGAGTTCGGCGACCTCGACGTTTAATGCGCGGGGCGCGT
>NZ_JARGEJ010000618.1:0-302 GCF_029211245.1 Robertmurraya sp. DFI.2.37
AAAACTCCTAATCTTACTTTTGGAATGTTTCAGGCCCTTCACATATGTTTTGAAACGTTTTATAAAAAAATACAAACATATATTCGTTTGTATGGGAGATGATTAATATAAAAATTGGATATTGCAGAATTTCCTCTGTATCTCAAAATCCCGCTCGGCAAAATAAAGCATTAGAAGAACAAAGCGTTGAAAAACTTTTCATAGAAAAGTTAAGTGGTAAGGATAAAAATAGACCGAAGTTGCAGGAGATGATGAATTTTATTCGAGAAGGAGATACCCTGGTAATTGAGTCTATATCAAGG
>NZ_JARGEJ010000619.1:0-302 GCF_029211245.1 Robertmurraya sp. DFI.2.37
GGCTAATTTCCCTTCTGGCACTACTATTACATTATTATAGCTGTTATATAATAAGGAGTTTCCGTTTACTACGACGTTACCTTCTTGGTCCTTGGATGATATATCATACAAGGAGTCCCATGTACCTAAATCTGCCCATCCGAAGTCGCACAATTGGACGAAAACATTGTTGGCTTTCTCCATGATTCCATAGTCAATGGAGATATTAGGACAGGAGGCAAAATCTTCTTCTCCGTTAGTCAGTTTGGTACAAACTTCGGGCATAATCTCATTGAAAGCTTCTAAAATTGTATTGATATTCC
>NZ_JARGEJ010000062.1:0-22708 GCF_029211245.1 Robertmurraya sp. DFI.2.37
CAAGCAACAAGAAAGCAAGCTTTCTTGTGCAAGCGCTCGACTTGCATGTATTAGGCACGCCGCCAGCGTTCGTCCTGAGCCAGGATCAAACTCTCCAAAAAAAGAGTAAGATTAGCTCTTATGTTTAAAATAAACGTTGGCTAGTTTTGGCTCTCATAAAGAGTGCCTCCACTATGATTTGTTGACGTATGATTTGTTTAGTTTTCAAAGTGCAATAATAACGGGTATTTCGCATTAGCGAAACGCCATTTCTCAACTCTCCCAAGAAGGGAAATCTTTTGTTATCGCCCGTAAGCGACTTTCTTAATATAACAGATTAAAAACTCTTCGTCAACAACTTTTTAAAAACTTTTTTCATTCTTGCCAAGTTGTTATCAGCGACGTTTATTAATATATCAAGATAACAATACGAAGTCAATACTTTTCACACAATTTATTTAAAGGCTTTTTGTTGAGCGAATATACGTTAAACATTCCTTTGAAGGAGCCACTCGCTTAAACAAAGCAAACAATATTTTATATCTTTCTTCCATTGCTCTTTTAACAATATGATCGATACGCTCATCTTCTAAGTCAAAAAGAATCTCATCCATTTCTCTTTTTATTAAATATTGAATTTCCTTTACTTCCTTATCATTAATCATCATCCCTAACACTTTAACCACTCCTATATGCTTAATGGTTATTGTAGTGTTATCCATTTTGATTATTTTTATGAGTAGTTAACATATTTTTCTTCTCATTGCATACCTATGAGACAAGGAGTGTATTGGACGAGGTGATGGAGAATGAACTTTTTTTTCGTATTAAATGGCAAGACCATTAAACAGTTAACTCTCATTATAATCGCAGCCTTTTTTACAGCATGGTTTTTATATCTAGAAAGTTATATTCATATCCCTACTTTCTCAGATAAAAATGACCCAAAGGCCATTTACAAAGGTGAAAAAAATCTTGCCTTAACGTTTAATATTGGCTGGGGAGATGAAAAGGCTGAACCTATTCTTGATATTTTAAAAAAAGAGAAGATAGCAACAGCTACCTTTTTTCTATCAGGAGCATGGGCTGAGAGACACCCTGATTTAGTCGAACGAATTGTAAAAGACGGCTATGAAATCGGCTTATTAGGATACAATTATGTCGATTATACAAATGCTGAAGAAGAGGAAGTACGCAAGGATCTAGCTGCAGCTATAGAAGCATTTAAAAAATTAAATATCAAAAATATTAAGCTTGCTCGTGCTCCCACGGGACATTTTGATCAAAAAACATTGAAGATAGCTGAACGCTTTGGTTTAACATTTGTCCATTGGAGTGTAGATTCTAAAGACTGGACGAATCCGGGAGTTGAAGTCATTGTAAAAAGCGTCTCAAAGGCGAAAAAAGGAGATATTATCCTTATGCACGCTTCCGATTCAGCTAAACAAACTGCCGATGCCATTCCCCATATAATGAAGGAACTTCGAAAAAAGGGACTCAAATTTGTAACCGTATCTGAAATGATTATCAACGCTGACTCCAAAACAAAAGAGATTAAATAGATATAGATTCAACCGAGAGCAGCACAAATTTCAAAAACGAAGAATCACTTTATCAATGGGAAATGAACCATTATCGAATTCAAACATCGAAGCTCTTCGAAAAAAGAAGCCTTACGCAGGCTTCTTTTCTTGTGCAGATTTTTGATTCAATTTGTGAAGTATGAGCATTTGGTAGCCGTTACATAATAATAGAGGGTATAGCATTAAATATAGCCACCCTTCCTCATTCACTCGCAAAACTGGCATCCATTCAATAACGGTAACAACAATCATAAAAAAGACGGCCGGAATAAAAGCCTCTTTATTGGTTTGCTTCGCTTTAAAATAGGCAACAATTAGTGCGACAATTAAAATGAATGCAGGGTCCCATAGATAAGAAGCAACACTACCACCAAAGGCTCTATGACGGAAATAGACTAAATCAAATAAAACAAACAAAATAAGTACAACTTGAACAGCATTCCATAGTCTTACTGATTTAAAAATCCCTAACCCGAAGCGGTGTACAGTTAAGTAAGCAAAAAAGCCCATTTGGCTAATTAAACTAAAAATTAGACCCACTCCGATAAACCAAAACAGCGTCGACAAAATTTTCAGAATATCAAAATCCGTAAAATAGGGTTGAAATTCATCCCAACGAACAATAAATCCTATAATCCCTGTTGCAAGCCCACCGAGCAACAACGTGGACATAAACAATTGAACAACATAACGGCTTTTCACGTTTGTTTTCCTCCAAGTTCTAGATTCCCCTCTAGATTGTACCAACCAAAGTTTGAAAAATCTAGGCATTCGGATTAAGCGCATAAAAATTGTTAAAATTCTTCATGATAAAGAATAAGTGGGCTTATTTGTTCATCACTAATTGATTTACAACAATAGACCTATTTCAGCATTTAGTGAAAGGAGCTTTTGTTATGAGGAATAAAACGGTTTTGCTCCTCATCGTTTTACTTGTTTTCGCAATCACTGGTTGTGCTCAAACAGAGGCAGGCAGCAAAGAACTTGATTACGAGGAAACAAAAAAAATGGTCGTAGATATTTTGAAAACAGATGATGGAAAGAAAGCCCTCCAAGAGGTTATGGGCGATGACGGGATGAAGGAGCGGCTTGTCATGGATCAGGCAGTTGTTTCAACCGCTATTCAAGAGACACTTACATCGGAAAAAGGGGCAGAATTTTGGAAAAAACAATTTGAGGATCCTAAATTTGCAGAGGCCTTTGCTAAAAGTATGCAAGCAGAGCACGAGAAGCTAATCAAAAGTCTTATGAAGGATCCGGAGTACCAAGCAATGATGATCGAGCTCCTTAAAGATCCAGAGTTAACAAAAGAAGTCACAACCTTAATGAAGAGCAAGGAATACCGGGAGCATCTCCAAAAAGTTATGACAGAAACCTTTGAAAGTCCCCTTTATAAGGCGAAAATTGAAGATATATTGATGAAGGCCGCTACGGAAAAAGGGAGTGGAGAAGGAGCAAAGAAAGAAGAAGAATAAAGTTCCTAAAAAGAGGATGTCCCAGTACAAAATGGAACATCCTCTTTAATTATTATTTTTCTAATTTCGAAATGACTTTTCGAGCCATATCTAAATATATTTTTCCTATCTTATGATCTTCTTGGTAAACCGACGGAGCAAAGTCATCCTCGTTCCAATCTGGCTGACCTAATGGCAGCTGACCTAACACCTCTGTTCTAAGCTCTTCTGCAAGCTTCTCTCCACCGCCTTGACCAAAGACATATTCCTTTTCTCCTGTTAATCGGCTCTCAAAGTAGGCCATATTTTCAACAACCCCGAGAATTTCATGCTCAGTTTTCAAAGCCATTGCTCCAGCACGAGCCGCAACAAAAGCCGCTGTTGGATGAGGTGTAGTAACGATCAATTCTTTGCAAGATGGAAGCATAGAATGAACATCTAAAGCAACATCACCTGTTCCCGGAGGGAGATCGAGAAGCAAGTAATCGAGTTCGCCCCACTCCACTTCATTGAAGAAACTGTTCAACATTTTTCCCAGCATTGGGCCACGCCAAATAATCGGTGCGTTATCTTCAACAAAAAAGCCCATTGAAATAACTTGTACACCAAAGCGCTCAACAGGAATAATCTTTTCTCCACGTACTGCTGGTCGCTCTGTAATCCCCATCATATCTGGTACGCTAAATCCGTAAATATCCGCATCCACAAGACCAACCTTTTTGCCAAGTCGGGCTAACGAAATCGCTAGGTTGACCGATACAGTTGATTTACCAACACCGCCCTTACCACTGGCAATCGCTATAAACGTCGTATCGCTTTTTAGCAGACCTTCAGATTCATCTTCAGCGGTACGATGCTGTGCCAATACTTCCTCCGGAAGCTGAGAAAAGCGAATTCCAACCGTTTCAGCTCCACCTTGCTTAAGCAGACGAACAACCTCTTGCTGAAGCTGTAGCTGTTCAGCGGTACCTGTTTTAGCAATCGCTATTTTTACACTGACGTGGTTTTTCTCTTCCTTCACTTTCACTTCTTCGATTGCATTCAATTCTTTTAACGTTTTATGTAAGAAAGGTTCCTTTATTCCGTTAAGAATCTCAACAACGTTTGCTTCTGATAACATGTATGACACCCTTTCTTGAATTCGTTTCCAATCATAGTATAACATAAACAAGTCGACTGTCTGTTAATTCGATCACACCCTTTTTTGAGCAAGCTAAAAAAGAAGGCTGCTAACGCCTTCCTATTCACTCTCCTCTAATTCGTCCTCCTTTGAGTAGTAGCGCAATATGCCTTTATAAATAGACGCCGCGATTTGTTCTTGATAGTCTTCCTGCATAAGTCTTTCGCGTTCTGCCGGGTTTGACAAAAACCCCACTTCAACAAGCACGCCGGGTTTCTTCGCATATTTTAAAATATATACTTGATTAATCGGCTTTGCCTTTCTCGTCGTGTTTTCTAAATTGTGACGAAGTTCATCTTGAATAAATTTGGCCGCCCGAGCATTTTCCGAAATTTGACTAGCATAAAAAGTTTGCGCACCACTCCACCTCGGAGAAGGAATGGCATTTAAATGAATACTGACATAAAAATCTGCTTCGGATTCATTGATCAACTCTAGTCTTCGCTTCAAATCCTCTGTTTTTCTGCGACTAAGACCCTTTGTTTCTTCATCTGCCAGATCGATATCTTCTTCCCTTGTCATCATCACTAAAGCACCTTGCTGCTGCAAATAATCTCTTAATTGAAAGGCAATCGTCAATGCAATATCCTTTTCTAGTGCTTCGCTGTCACCAGCACCCCCATCAGGACCGCCGTGGCCAGGATCTAATAAAATAATCTGCCCAGATAAAGGAAGGTTCCACGGCTTAATTGAGTTATCATTCCGAAAATCATATTGTAAAATAAAAATTAAGAGGGTAAGCCCTACAAGAAATGCAGCAATTTTTATCTTCCTTCTATTCATTCGCCATAACCAACCCTTCCTGCTCGTCCTTTTCATTTCAATATATGGGACAAGAAGAAGGATTAGAACAAATAATCTTAACACCTATGAACTTGCTCTTTTCAAACACTCCCTAATGAAGCCTAAGTTTATGTCTTCTTTCTCCTTTGCGAAAGCCTTCCATCCACCAACTATCGATATACTGCTCGCATAAGTAATAGAGAGACTCACTGTAAACCCCCTCCATCCCTTTTCCCCAATAAAGCAAGAAATTATATAATGTATCAATCAAATGTTTTTCTTCTTTTCTGCATCTATTCTTTACACTTTCCACCGATTCGCCATAGTAACCGAAGCGGCTAAAATGTGCCCCTAATAAGTACGCTTCTATCGCCACGTCATAACAGGCCTCCTCGATTCCAGTTTGTAAAATAAGGCTGGAAGTTAAATCAGACGAACCGAAAAATTGTGTTACCCTTTCCTTTAGCGTCTTTAGAGAAATCTCCCGTAAGACGGATTTTTCATATTTCAATTGTTTTTCTTTTCTTTTTTCATTTAAGGTTGTCACCAAATTCACGGATTACTCACCCCTTTTGCATAGTCTTTATCGACTTCAAAAGAGACATACCAAGCTACAGTTGCCAATTTTTTAACTTGTTGGAAAGGGAAAGCTGCTTTAGCGAACAGAAAGAGGGAATACAATATAAAGAGAAGTTCCTGCTTATATAGAATGGAAAAATGTTTCTGAGTGTAGTTCATTTTAGGCAGATTATCACATCACTAAAAAACCATAAAGTGAATTAGCGCCAAAACTTTGCGTCGAAAAAGATGGTATTTTTATCGAAAAATGACGATAGACACCGGGAGAATCCTCTCGATGCCTATCGCCAATAACTCTCAATGTGTCAAATCGTCCGCGTTGGTAACACGTAATTTATTCTCTCAATGCTTCGTATTGAGTAATAATTTCCTGTGCCAGTTCACTTGTTGAGTCTAAACCGGACACCTCTTGTAATACGTACGCTACCCCATGCTCTTGAAGCATAGCTTGGAGCTTAACTGCGTCTTGGTCTCCACTGAAATCAAACATTAATGCAGCAGCAATCGCCTTTGCTAAATTCGTATACAATAGACCAGCCTTCTGCGCCTGTAATGCTGGTCGAACTAACCGATCCTCATGCCCTAATTTTCGAAGTGGTGAACGTCCCACTCTTGTAACTCCATCATTTAAATGGGCATTTTCGAAACGGCCAATAATTTTATCAATATATTTCTGATGCTCATCTGCATCTAAGCGGTATTCATTAATTAAATAGGCACCCGTCTCACCAAGGGTTGCTTTTACTTGCTTATAAATTTCCTCATCGGCCAATGTTTGATCGATTGTTTCTTTACCAGCTAAATATCCAAAATAAGCAATTACCGCATGCCCCGTGTTAACAGTAAACAGCTTTCTCTCGATGAACGGAGCAAGCTCAGGAACAATCGTCATCCCTTCAATCCGCGGGACTTCCTCTTTTGTTTCCACTACCCATTCATAATAAGGTTCAACAAGAACATCAAGGGAACCTTCATTATTTTGAATGGGGACAATCCGATCAACGGCTGAATTCAAGAATGAAACTTGTGCAAGCACCTTCTCTTGTATCTTCTGATCAAGATGTTCCATAATATAACCTTTTAATAAGTCCGTTGCTGAAATTTGATTCTCACAAGCAATGACATACAGTTGCTCCTTGTTTTCCTCTACCCTAGCAGCTAACCCTTTTGCAATTAAAGGTGCAATTCTCGGGAGGATATTGGGACCAATCGCAGTCGTTAAATACACAGCATCCTTTATGGCATTGATCACTTCTTGTTCCTGCGTTAGATTATTTAAACCTGAGACATTGTCAATCTTCAGCGATTCCTTTGAATCTGTGGCAAGCACCACGCGGTATTCTTTCTTCTCATTCAGTTGGTCGATAATCTGGTCTGCAATGTCAACAAAGACAACCTCGTATCCTGATTGAGAAAAAAGAGCGCCGATGAACCCTCTCCCTATATTACCTGCTCCAAAATGTACTGCTTTTTTCATCTGAATCATCCCTTTATTTCATGATTTTAAAATTGGTTTCAATATACTTCACAAGGATCGATTTCAACTTGTTATATATTAAATCTTCATTTGCCGAAGAAAAAATAAGCAACGACTCATCTGTTTCGATGATGCTCGTACTAATCAAACTTAATATCTCCTGTTCTCTCAAGCTTAATTCCGCAGGAGCTAGCATGAGAATCAAGTTCTTCATTAACACATCATTACCGTCCATCCCCTTTACAAGGCACGGATTCGGGAGGTGGGTGATCTGAAAAATTAGCTGGTGAACGTGCTTATTTCTTGCATGAAAGAGGGCAATATTCGTTTGCGGAATTCCAAGTCCACCTAGAGTCTCTCGCTCTCTTAAAGATTTGAGGACATCAGTTCTATTCTCAAGCAAGAATTCCTCCTCGGCCTTTTGCAACATCGCTTCCAAAATTTCCTCTTGGCTTTCCCATCGTTCTCTCCGATAAAAGCGAAAATGATTTGCGATCGCCTCAACGCTTTGTTGAACATCCTTCAAGTCTTGCAACATGTCGCTTAATTCTAAATTTTCCTCATAAACTTTTGGAAAGTGATCAACTTCAGCATATTGCTTGCCTGTTGTTAGCGAGGCAATATGGTTTTGCAAAAACGATTTAATAGTGGCAATATTAGCCTCAGTTAACAGCGGATTCACCAGTGTGTACTCAACATTGATAAAAGGCAAACGAACTGTTGAAATAATCATGTCATACGATTTTAAATCCACCTGGCTCTTTATATCTTTAATAGACATGATTTCAATCTGATTGATTTCGCCTATTTCTTTTTTGATACGACTGGCCAGCATCTTTGATGTTCCAATCCCAGTAGGACAAATAACCAATGCTTTAATCGTTAAATGCTCTTCACGCATGACTAGTGCTGAACCAAAATGCAAAACCATGAAGGCAATCTCATCTTCAGGGAAATGATCAATTTCTTGAAACTCCCGTTCGACACTGTTTTTTACCGCCATAAAGAGAACTGGGTACTTCTTTTTAATTTCTTCTTTTAGCGGATTAAAGGTCTCCATCTTTTGTTTTATCCGGAACAAGGATGGGCCCATATGAGCAAGCAATCCTTGAAACAGAGAAAAATCCTGTGTCAAATCTACATGTAATTGATTGGAAACGGATTGAATCACATTTTTGATTTTCTGAGCAAAAATGATGCTGTCATTCGGTACAGCATCGGAAGCTCGAAGCTTTGAGCCTTTGAGTATGAGTGCCAAATAGAAAATATCTTCCTTTGATACCTCGACATCAAATGTCTCCTCCAATTTTCCCACAATCTGCTCCATCAATTCGTATTCTGCCGCAACCTCACTTTCAGTTAAGCTTATTTCCTCATCCATAAGGTTGTCAGCATCAATTCTCTGTAAAGTAATATAGATATGGAGAAGCATTTCCAAAAATCCACTGTCAGCAAGTCGTTCAGGCGCACTATGAAAGGCCTCTGTTACAAGAATATTCACTTCTTGCAAATGGTCTGGAGTAAAATAAAATAATATTTTGTCTTCGTGAAGTGCATCCTGCTCCAATAAAAATAACTTCTCTATCAACTCATCATGGAAGTTTTGCATAAAAAAGTAAGCGAGCGCTCTGCGTTTGTTTGCTTCATTGCCCTCTAACTCAACACCCACGCCTCTTTTTCTTGTAAGCTTTAACTGAAAATGACTAAGCCAAGCCGTAAGCTCATCTAAATAAACAGCTAAAGTAGCTGTGCTAACACCAAGATAATTCGCTAATACCTGCGTTTTATACATATCCTCATTCAAGATCGCCAACAAGAGGCGCAACTTCCGCTCCTGTGGTGTTTCATCTATTGGATCACTTGAGGTTAAATGTTGAACAAGGCGAAAGATCTGTTCGTTTTTTCCTTCAATTACTAGTCCCTCGTTCTTGTTGCGCGACAATTTCAGATCATAGTGCGCTAAGATCTTCTCCACTGCCTTCAAATCTCGTTGAATCGTCCTAGCACTTACGTGAAGAGAGGAGGAAATCGATAAAGCTGTGTGCTTTCCTGATGTTTTAATAATCAGTTCAATGATCGCTTTTTCCCTCGAAGTAATGTGCATAGCCATCAACTCGTTCCTGATAAAATAGCAAAAACACTGAATAGAAAAGCGCTATCATACGCTTTTCTATTCAGTATGTTCATTTATTTCTTCCCAATAATATCGATAATCTCTTGAGCTGTTTTTGCCTCAACCATTTTTTCGATATTCTCCATATCAGAGCATGTTACAGCAATTCCAGAAAGAATTTCAAGATGCGTACCATCCTTTCCAGCAATACCGAAAATCAAACGAACCTTTTGACCATCAAAATCGATACCTTCTGGAACTTGAATAACGGTAAAGCCAGATTTAAGCACAGCTTTTTTAGCAGCCTCTGTTCCATGCGGAATCGCAACATCATTGCCCATATAAGTTGAAGTCATTTGCTCACGCTCAATCATTGCCTCGATATAGCTTTCTTCAACATATCCTGCATTGACTAGCGCTCTTCCTGCAAAACGAATGGCTTCTTCCTTATTGGCAAACGTTTGATTTAAAAACACATTTTCTGGAGCGAGTAAATCCTCAAACTTTCCTGCTTCAGACTGATTTTCAGCTCCAGCATCCTCCGCATCATCAACAACTTCATGAAGCTCTGAATTGGCTGGAAATTGCAATTTACTGATTAACTTATCATATTCCGGACTCGATAAGAAATTATCCACTGAAATATGGTAAGCATTCGGCACCTTATTGCGTGCTCTTGGCGTTAATTCCTCCTGCGTGATAACTATCTGAGCATCTTCAGGAAGATTGCTGATCGATGTATTGGTTACCTTTACATCCATGCCTGCCTCTTTCACTTTTTTACGTAGAAGGGAGGCCCCCATCGCACTTGAACCCATTCCAGCATCACAAGCAAAGATAATTTTCGTCACATGATCTGGCATTGCTCCTTGACTTCCTGCAAAGGCATTGGCAACAGAGCTTTTCTTGCCCTTCATTTCCTGCATTTTTTGAGCGGCTGCTTCAATGTCATCTTCACCTTGTTTTCCTGTTTTCAGAATGAATGATGAAGCAATGAATGATACCGCTGCGGCAACAAGTACACCCGCAAAGTTAGCTAAATATGCACTTGCATACTTTGGTGTTACAGCTGCAATCGCAATAATACTTCCTGGTGAAGATGGTGCGGTTAACCCACCGCCCAGTAGAACAAGTGTAAACACCCCACTCATTCCTCCAAGAATAACAGCAACAATTAGCAGTGGACGCATTAAGATATATGGGAAATAGATTTCATGAATCCCACCGAAAAAGTGAATGACTCCTGCACCTGAAGCAGACTTTTTCGCAACTCCCTTTCCAAAAAACATGTACGCAAGAAGAACACCAATACCAGGACCAGGGTTTGCTTCTAGTAAGAATAGAATCGATTGACCTGTTTCTTTTACCTGCTCAATCCCGATTGGAGAAAGAATACCATGATTAATGGCATTGTTTAAGAATAAAACTTTGGCTGGTTCGATGAGGATACTTGTTAACGGCAGTAATCCTGTACCTACCATCCAGTCCACTCCAGCGACAAGCATGCTCGTGAATGTACTAATGACTGGACCCACACCTAAGAAAGAAAGAATAGCAATAATAGCTCCTAGAATTCCAGCAGAGAAGTTATTCACTAACATTTCAAAGCCTGCACGAATCTTTCCTTCAATCATTTGGTCAAACTTCTTGATGACCCACCCACCAAGTGGACCAATAATCATCGCCCCTAGGAACATCGGGATGTCCGCACCCACGATAACCCCCATTGTTGCGATTGCCCCAACAACAGCTCCACGTTGGTCATATATTAACTTACCACCTGTATATCCGATTAAAATTGGCAGTAAGTAAGTGACCATTGGACCAACCATGGCTGCTAGTTCTTCATTTGGCCAAAAGCCATCTGGTATGAATAAAGCTGTAATTAAGCCCCATGCGATGAACGCTGAGATGTTCGGCATCACCATAGAGCTAAGGAAATTACCAAACTTCTGTACAGCAACTTTAATATTAGACTGAGACATTTCCATCTCCCCTTTATAGTTCGTTCATGATCATCCTATCTTAGAATGACAGCGTTATCAACAAAGTCAAAATCTAGATTTGTCGCATGCACTAAGACAAAAGTAATGTATCTCACATACGCATATTATTAACTGAATTTGGATGATACGAACTTATAAAAGAATGGAGTCTTTTCAACGATCCTGGATTACTTTACTTTTGCAACTCCGATGGCGTAATGCTTAAAAAGAATATTTTCAACAGTTTCTGCTTTTTCTTCTTCACAATCCACAATAACTATGACTTCCGAATGATAACCTTTCAACCGCCTCCGTTTCTTTTTTAAAATGACCTCAGTGAACAAGCGAATGGCAAAGCCCATCAAAAATCCAGCAGCCGCTCCGATTAATCCCCAGTAAATCGGACCCCATGCTAACTTAAAACCTACGCTTGCCCCAATAACAGCAAACGCTGTTGATAGTGCCGCTCCAATATCAATTAAAGATGTTCCATCAGAGCGGTTAATCGTATCGAATACCTTGTGTTCCTCTTTTCGATTATCAAGCGGAACGACAAAGATATGTTCTTTTTTAATTCCCTTCTTCTCCAAAGTGGCAATCGCCATTTCAATATAAGCGGTATGTTCAAATGTGGAAAATAACTGCATATTCTAATTCACCTTTTGCCCTTTTAATACTTTGAAAGTTGGAGATTGATAATTCTTTTTTAAAAACAACCGCTGTTCCTGATCAAACAATTTATTATTTTCCACTGTATTAATATATGAATCATAAACAGAGAAGCCGTAAAGCGAGGGAAAGAATAAAAACCATTCAGGATTTATTACACTCGTTGCTTCGGCAATTTTTCCTAAAAACAGGAGAGAAATCGCTTCGAGGCCTCGAGACTGATAAAAGAAAACTACGACCCAAATAATCACAAAAAAAGCTATCGTAATTCTATGCAAATATAGCTGTCCGAGTCCTGGAACAAAGAGCGACCATATGATAGACATAGCAGGATTTCTTTTATCCAAATAATTGATTTCAAGAGCTCCTATACTAAAAGAATTGAACGGATGCTCTTCACGCTCTGCTAATATATACACTTTGTTCATATCGATCGTTGTGCGATAACTGTCCCATATTCCAAATATATAAACTGGAATATAAATTAATAGCCACCTCGTATCTAAAATATCTTTCGCCTTATCAATTTCACCTTGGAAAGAGTAGATCATGGCAAAATTAAGATTACATTTTATATTAACGACGACTTCCCAAATAAACAGCAGAAAACCACGGAGATATTTAGATAATAACAGATGGCCAAATCCCGGAAAGGCAGCGCTCCACCATGCGATAATATAGGGGTTTCGAAGATGAACTTGAGTGGTCCCAAGAATGCTGACATGCGCTTGATATCTTCTTGCCGTATTATCATTTGTATAGTTATTCATTTTTTCACCCAACGAATTCCTTTTTTCTTAGCATTGCTTTTGTTTTACGTCTTTATACAAAGGAGTCCCTGTCGTCGATGTTTTCTTTAGGCTCATTTTCACAAACTCGAACGCCGGGCATACTTTTCCGACGCATAACCTAAACTTATAAACGCAAAGGGAAAGATCAAGAGCGCAAGGACGCACCTTCAGAACAGTTCCTGCGAATAAGGATCGAAGAGAAATATATTCTGAATGAACATCATGGTACAGGTATTGCCAAAGAAGATACTCACAGTGATCTACGACTTTTAAACAGAAAAAACGGCTCCCAATCTAAATAGATTGAGAACCGCTCCTGTATATTTTTATGATACCTGATCGAATTGACTATTGTATAGTTCAAAGTAGAAGCCTTTTTTCATGAGCAGCTCCTCATGGTTTCCACTTTCGATAATATCCCCATCTTTCATCACCATAATCAAATCTGCGTTTTTAATTGTAGAAAGTCGGTGAGCAATGACAAAGGATGTCTTTCCAACCATAAGCTTATCCATAGCCTTCTGTATTAATGCCTCTGTTCTCGTATCGACAGAGCTTGTCGCCTCGTCCAAGATCAGCAATGGCGCATTTTCAACCATCGCACGGGCAATCGTAATCAATTGTTTTTGCCCTGAGGAGAGATTGGCCTTATCATCCAGGACGGTATCATAGCCTTGTGGTAATGTTTGAACAAAATGGTGGAGGCCCACCGCTTTACAAGCTTCTTCCACCTGTTCGTCTGTGACATAGTCCTTGGAATATTTAATATTCTCACGAATCGTTCCTTCAAAGAGCCATGTATCCTGCAGAACCATACAAAATAGATCATGGATGTTTTCCCTCGTCAATTTGCTAATGGGCACTCCATCAATAAATATTTCTCCGTCATTTACTTCATAAAAGCGCATTAATAAGTTAACAAGTGTTGTCTTTCCAGCCCCAGTCGGTCCAACGATTGCCACCTTTTGACCTGCCTTTGCCCGTGCTGAAAAATGATTAATCACAAGCTTATCTTCACTGTAGCCGAAGGAGACATTGCGAAATTCTACATCCCCTTTAGCTGTTTCAAGCCTCTCTGCCTTATCACTTTCATTTACGAGCTCTTCCTCTTCAAGAAATTCAAATACCCGTTCACTTGCAGCAGCAGTGGACTGCAAGCTTGTCGCTACTTGAGCAAGCTGAGAGAGAGGCTGAGTAAAGAGGCGAATGTAAATCATAAATGCCACAATGACACCAAATGAGACGGTGCCGTTATGAACTAACAGCGCCCCCACAATACATACAACCACATATCCAAAATTACCGATAAACATCATGAGCGGCATCATAAGTCCGGACATAAACTGTGATTTCCACGCACTATCATACAGCCTTGTATTGATATCGTGAAAAACCTTTTTAGCTTCCTTCTCTCCATTGTATACCTTGACGACATTATGACCAGCATACGTTTCCTCGATATGTCCATTCAACATCCCTAATTCCTTTTGCTGTTGAATAAAATGCCGTTGAGATTTTGAAATAATCAACGACATAAAACCGAAGCCAACGATCGTCGATAACACTGCTGATAAAGCCATGATCCAGTTCGTATAAAACATCATCACGAGCGACCCTAAAAACATCGTAACAGACGTAACTAACATCCCCAAGCTCTGATTCATCGTCTGAGCAATTAAATCAATATCGTTAGTGACGCGGCTCAAAATATCACCATAGCTTGTTTTATCGAAGTATTTTAACGGCAGGCGATTAATCTTCGTTGAGATGTCCGCTCTCAACCTCTTTGTCACCTTTTGCGTAACGGTTGCCATAATAAACCCTTGAACATAATTAAATAAAAATCCTAACCCGTATAGAATCGCAAGAATAACAGCTAAATGGACAATGGCATCGAGATCCATTTCTGCCATGAGTCCCTCGCCAATTAAATCCGTCATTTGACTGAGGAAATCCGGCCCTACGATATTAAAAATGGCTCCCGTCATCCCAAGAATTAACGCTAGAAGGATAATGGCTAAATATTTCCTACAGTAGCCGATTAGCTGCTGCATCGCTTTTTTAATATTTGTAGGTCTCGCTCCAGGAATTCCTATCGGTTTCTCCATTTTTGAAGTCCCTTGCGGAGGCATCTTTTCATCGTTTGTCACTTCTTTATTAGCCAACTTCAAGCTCCTCCTTCGTCAGTTGAGAATAGGCAATTTCTTGATAAACACTGCAGTTTTGCATCAATTCCTCATGCGTACCGCTTCCGGCCACCTTTCCTTGATCGAGCACAATGATGCGGTCAGCATCTTTAATCGTCCCGATTCGCTGGGCAACAATCAACATCGTTGCATTCTGTATTTCTTTTTTCAATGCATTTCGCAGTACCCGATCTGTTTTATAATCAAGCGCTGAAAAAGAATCATCAAAGAGATAAATTTCAGGTCGTCTCGCTATTGCTCTTGCAATCGACAGCCTTTGCTTTTGTCCTCCGGAAAAATTTGTCCCCCCTTGAGAGACGCTTGCTTCATACCGGCCTTCCATTTCTTCTACAAATTCTTGACCTTGGGCAATTTCAATTGCTTTTTCCACCAGCTCTCTATCTGGAATATCCTTGCCATTATCGCCGTAAGCGACATTAGATGAAACCGTACCGCTAAATAACACCGCTCTCTGCGATACATAGCCTAGCTTATTATGGAGCGCCTCTTGGGAATACTCCTTAACATTGACCCCATCAACCAATACTTCTCCTTCTGAAGCATCGTAGAAACGGGGAATCAGGTTAATGAGCGTACTTTTCCCACTGCCTGTTGAACCAATGAAAGCAACCGTTTCTCCAGCATGCGCTTTAAAACTAATGTTATGCAAAATATAATCTGCTGCATCAGGGTACTTAAAACTGACATTCTTAAATTCAACTTCCCCTGCGAGTTCTTCCTTGCCTGCCGTTAAAATTCCATCAACGATTTTCGCCTTAGTATCCAATACCTCGTTAACCCGCTTAGCCGATACAGATGCTCTTGGCAGCATAAAAAACACAATTGACAGAAGCATAAACGCCATAATTACTTGCATCGCATAGGAAGAAAATACGACCATATCAGAGAACAACGATAATCGCTCAACGGCCGCAGCATTGTATATGAGATAAGCACCAATCCAATAAATAGATAAGCTGATTCCTGACATAATTAACCCCATACTGGGCTGCATTAAGGCCATCAACCGCGTTGTAAACAAATGGGTTTTCGTCAAATCTTCGTTTGCTTTTTCAAATTTCTCTTCTTGGTAGCCTTCTGCATTGTAAGCTCGCACAACGCGAATTCCTGTCAAGTTTTCCCTTGTTACCCGATTCAAATTATCGGTTAATCCTTGAATAATTTTAAACTTCGGCATCGCAATAAAAATCACGATCGACAGCAGTAAAATTAAAAAGGCTACTGCTATCCCTGTGGCAGCAGTCCATTGCCAGCTTTTCCCCATAATTTTTGCTATCGCCCAAACAGCTAAAATTGGCGCCTTCACAATTGCCTGCAGCCCCATCGCAATCAATAACTGAATCTGTGTAATATCATTGGTGGAACGAGTAATTAAACTTGCCGTTGAAAATCCGTTTATCTCTTCCATAGAGAAGGACATCGTCTTTTCAAACACTTTTGCGCGTAGTCGCACGGAAAATCCAGCTGCCACTTTTGCGGCGAAGTAACCAACTATGATAGCCGCGGCCATGCTACCAACCGCACATAAAAGCATATAGCTCCCTTGGAGCAATATATCGCTCATTTGACTTCCTTCTGTTTGCACAAGCATTGTAATTTCATACATATAATCAGGCAGCTTTAAATCGAGCCAAACTTGCATCACGATAAATACTAAACAGCCAAGTATGAGTAACCAATCTTTTTTCTCCAGGTGTTTTAAGATTTTTACCATCATCTAATCCCCTTTTTCTTACTCTCTCTTGTTCGTAATTTCGGCAATCCGCCCCATAATTCTAATTAATTCCTTCGTATCCTTTTCACCAAGTTCACGAAGAAGCTCCTCCAGCATTATCATCGCTTTTTCTTGCTCTTCTAAAACAAAGCTTCTTCCTGTCGCCGTAATATGGACGACAACAAAACGTTTATCTCTTGAATCTCGAGCGCGCTCAATAAATCTTTTCTTTTCCAAACTTTTCAAAACAGACGCAATGCGAGGGGTGCTAAAATTAAGCTTTTCACTGAGTTCACCAGCCGTAAGTCCGTCTCCTTCAAATGTCAGGAACCCTAAAATTCTTCTTTCTCCTCGGGTAATGTCCCCTACTTTTTTCTGAAAAGGCATATGAATAATCTTTTTCATTGTCCCAAACAATTCATTTGCCAACTCACGATAGCTCATGATTCCCCCCCTTTATTTATCTAACACTATTAGATATTATTCCTGTTTAGCGTCGAAGTCAAACGATCACACTTCAGACAAAATGAAAAGAGGCCTTCTACAATGAAGAGCCCCCTCTTTCAGTTAATATAATAAATACTTCTTTCGATCCTTGTTAAATTCAGCTAAATCCGCCTGCCACGCTGCCTTCATTTCATCAATCGATTTTCCGGCTTCAATATCAGCGCGGATTGAGCCATTTCCGACAAGATTATCAAAGAAAGAAATTCCTTCTGCGTTTTCTGCTCTAAATTGAAATTCATTTGGATACAGGTCATGGATTGCTTTTACAATATACAATCCTGTTTCAAATGGCTTAAACGAATTCCTATTTGTCACATGGATTTGAACTCCATGGCTTAACTCATTGGCATGCTTCGAAAAAGTTGGGATAAACGATGCCGCTCGGAAAGTAACACCAGGCAATCGATAGGAGTTCAATTTTGCAGCTAACTCATCGCTATTAATAAATGGCGCTCCAATCAATTCAAATGGCCTTGTTGTTCCTCGTCCTTCGGAAACATTCGTGCCTTCAATGAGGGCTGCCCCCGGATAAACAAGCGCCGTTTCCAATGTTGGCATATTAGGCGAAGGGAGGACCCATTCTAATGGTGTTTCATCATAATACACGTTACGCTTCCAGCCATCCATTTTCACAACAGTCAAATCTGCTCCAATTTCAAATTCACGATTAAAAAGCTTGGCCAGCTCTCCGACTGTCATCCCATGACGTACAGGAATCGGATATTCACCAATAAATGAAGAATAAGGATCCTCGAGTACAGGTCCCTCAACCTTTGTCCCACTAATCGGATTCGGACGATCAAGAACGATGATGGGAATATTGTTCTCTTGCGCTGCTTCCATCGCTAACGCCATCGTATAAATATATGTGTAAAAACGAGCTCCCACGTCTTGAATATCAAATAACAATACATCAACATTACTTAACATTTCTGGTGTTGGCTTTTTCGTCGCTCCATATAAGCTATAAACAGGCAGCCCTGTTTTTTCATCAGTATATTGCTCAACATATTCACCCGCTTGAGCACTTCCTCGAACTCCATGTTCAGGACCATAGAGTGCAGTTAAATTTACATCTTTATGATTGTAAAGAAGATCAACGATACTCGTTAAGCTTTGATCCACCCCTGTTGGATTCGTGATGAGGCCAACGCGCTTACCCTTGATTAAATCGAGCTTATCCTGCAGTAAAACCTCTACACCTAAACGGAATTTTTTCTTCTCTTTATCATTCTTGGCAACAGCACCGGAAACAATGGACAATAATAAAGCAAGGACCAATAAACCTGTAAACCACTTTTTCAAACCTACCCCTCCTCTTTATGTCTTTCAAAGCTTAGAATCGAGCTAAAACTTCTATCTACCTGAATCAGTTTCTACAAATTCCCTTTTGCGCTCACTTAATAGCCTAAGCCGTGATCAAATCCGTATAATACACTGCCATCATGATTGTAAATTGTAATTGGAAGTTTTCCGGTCGGATGATTTTTTCCAAAAATGGTATTTACAGTTGCTTCAAAGCTTGCAGGTCTGAAACCATATTGAACTAGATAGGCATCTACTCCACTATAGGACATCACATCATATGGATTTCTTGCACCTACAGCAATGACAGGAATACCCGTCTCGATCAATTGTCTTGTCATCACCATTTGACTAGCATTTTCTACTCTGTCATTCACACTAGAAGTGTAAGTGCCAACAATAATATATTTCGCCCCTTCTACCTGTTCTAATTGCGCCTCCGTAAGTCTCCCTGAAGCATTGATATAGACGGCACCCGGATGATGCTTTTGCACCTCAGTAGCAAGAAGATTGATCGAGTATCCAGATCCGCCGACCACAACAACCTTATCTTCCGAAGATACAGAAAGGGGAAGAACAGAATTATTTTTGACAAGAGTAATGGACTTTTCAGCCGCTTCTTTTTCAATCGCTTTATGTTCAGGTGAACCTACTACATTAAGGGCATTCCCGAGCTTTTCATCAAGGCTTTTTTCGACTTCAGCCTTAACGATTCCTCTATTTAACTTCAGCGTTAAAATTCTCTCAACAGATTGTTCTAACCGCTCCTCCGAAATCTCGCCTGCGTTCACGGCATCATAAAGGCCATTTGCTACTTCTACGATGCCAACCGGCATTAACACGATATCAGCCCCCGCCTTAACGGCTCGAATCGCAGCATCAACAGGTCCAAAATGATCTGCGATGGCAGCCATATTCATCGCATCCGTGACGATCACCCCGTTAAAATCCATTTCCTCGCGCATTAAACCGGTTAGAATCTTATGGGATAATGTACCTGGTACAGCGACTTCCGTTCCGTCTTTTCTTGAGATTGCCGTCGTATCATCAATCTCTGGGAATGTCACGTGTGCTGACATAATCGCATCAATTCCCGCATCCATCGCTTCCTGAAAAGGATATAATTCTACTTCCTTCAAACGCTCAAGATCATGCGGTACCGATGGAAGTCCCACATGCGAATCAACCGCTGTATCTCCATGGCCCGGGAAATGCTTTGCTGTTGCTGCAGTGCCCGTTTCTTGAAGCCCTTTAAGATACGCCTTCCCCAGATCCGCTACTAACTCTGGATCCTCACTAAATGAACGAACACCAATAACCGGATTATCTGGATTATTGTTCACATCCAACACAGGACCAAAGTTCATATTAATCCCAAGAGCATGAAGTTCTTCACCAATTGCCTTACCAACCTTTTCAGCTAGTTCTTCAGAACGCGTTGCTCCAAGCGCCATGTTTCCAGGAAAGTCCGTACCTGTTTGAAGCCGCGTTACAATTCCACCTTCTTGATCAATGGATATTAATAATCCATACTTTTCAGCCGCCTCCTGATATGCATGCACAAGCCTAGTTGTTTGCTCGGCCGTTACCGTATTTTCACGGAATAAAATGACACCGCCAAGGTGATAGTCCTTAACAAGCTTAGCAATTTCCTCGTTCATTTCTGTTACATTTTGACCGTTCCAAGTTCTAAAATCAGGCATTAGCATTTGTCCAACCTTTTCTTCCATTGACATATGCCGAATAGCATTTTCAATCAGGTCATAACGCGCCCCTCTTTCTTTACCTACGATGACTTTATCCTGCTTTTTCTTAAATTGAATTGAAATTCTGTCCGTATGTTTGCCATCACTGACAGAGATAAACGTTTTGCCATTGTGGCCTGTTAGTGTTACTACCCCCTCTTGAGAAACAGAAGCGACATTCTTATTAGAGGATCGCCATTTTAAATTTTCAGAGGCATTCATGAAGTGACCATCCTTATAAACATGGAGCGCATTTAATTCGAGTTGATGCTCAGTTACATCCCTATGAACCTGTGGAACATTGAGATCAATCACTAAATCTTTAATCCTTGAAGCTGCAGTTGCCCCTGAAAAGGGAATCCCTGATAAAAAGAGGACAAACGCTAGAAACGAAATCATAAATGTTTTAAAAAAGGTCCGCATAGTTCTTTTCCTCCAGTCATTTCATTTAATAGTCCCTTTGTTCCCATTCATTTATCGCAAAAGAAAGTTTCTTTCTTGAATCTAGCTTTGGATTTTGAATATACCAACCCCGTAAATTAGTTGAGCCATCCGTTCGATAAACAAATCGTAATTTCGTTGCATCACTAGGTATATCCAATTCTTTCTTTTCCCAGCCATTACTTATTCCCGTTAGTGCGGCAAGCTGCTGCCAACGGCCCTCTCTAAAAATTTCGATAGAGCCCACATCCCAAACATTCTCAATCATATGCCATGATGAGAATGTAAGCTTAGCATCCTTGGCTAAGTGAAGGTTAGTTTCCATCGTACGGTTGAGCATATCACCGTATCCTGCAAACCAAGCACCATCTTTACCAGGAATCGAGACAGGAATCGAATCAGCTACATGTCTAGCAAATAGACGACGAGTTTGGTTGATGGAGCCCATATCCCTTGATGGGTGGACACGATTGGTGAGCAAAATTGCTACTGTTTTATTGTTTGGACTTACAACAATCGAAGTACCCGTATACCCTGTATGTCCAAAAGAGTAGGTTCCTTCTGTTAGAGCATCCATATACCAGCCTTGACCTAATTCCCAGCCAAGGCCGTGGTCATTTCCTGTGAATTCTTCCGTTTGATTCTCCAATAACAGTTCTACTGTTTCTGGCTTCAATACCCTTTTTCCGCCATACTTCCCTTTATTGATAAAAATATGGGCAAGCTTTGCCAGATCGTTTGCCGTTGAAAACACACCTGCATGTCCAGCCACTCCATCTAAAGACCATGCGTTTTCATCATGAACTTCTCCCCACACAAGACCTCGATTCGGTACAGCCTGGTACTCTGTTGCAGCAATGCGATTTTTCAATGAGGCTGGTGGGTTATACATCGTATCTTTCATTCCTAAAGGTTCTGTAATATGCTCTCGGACAAAATCATCTTGACGTTGACCGGACAAATGCTCAATTAAAATTCCTAACGTTATCATATTTAAATCGCTGTACTCGTACGTTGTTCCCGGTGGGTTTTTCAACGGTTGGTTTAATACTAGCTTCAGCCTATCCTCCCGGGAATTTCCTTCAGTATATATAGGAATCCATGAAACAAATCCTGATGTATGGGTCAACAGCTGACGAATCGTTACATTTTCCTTTCCGTTTGCAGCAAACTCCGGTATATGTGCTGCCACCGGATCATCAAGTTGAAACAAACCTTCCTCAAAAAGAATCATCACCGCTGTCGCAGTAAATATTTTACTAATCGACGCTAAATCAAAAATAGTATCTTTTTTCATAACGAGCGGTTTTTCCATTTCAGAAAAATGACCGTCAGTGTATTGGGCAGAGTAGCCGAATGCGTCGTGTTTAACAATTTTTCCAGCACGCGCCACAAAGGTGACCGCTCCAGGCATTAATTTTTGCGATATCGCTTCATTGATGACGTGATCAATTTGCTGAAGTGGAGCTTCTACCATTCCGGCTCCCCGTATTGAGCTTGGATGAAGCTTGCTCGAAACAGGAATGATTTTTGAATTCCAAGTAAAAACAGGGTGTGGCTTCTGAAATGGAAATGAGGATTTTTCATGCTTTTCAATCGTTGGAGCATAAGGGTGGCCAATGTCCGCAAAAGCTGTAGAGGTGCCTAGTAGCATCGTACAAACAACTGTGATCATAAACGTTTTTCTGTTCATATGTCCTCCTTCATCCTTTTCATTCATTGTAGGCAAGATCTCTCCTAATATACGACAAGGCCGATAGCGCTTACAGTCTATATATAAAAGCATATAGGCAATGATGTATAGTAGTCTATACCACGTAGGTCCTATATCATATCGTTTTACAGGACAAAAGAATTGCGTCATCGGAATTATTTTTTAAAATTTCTGACAAATATATGAAATTTTATTTCATATATTGTGTTAGTTTGCATGTGAAAACATACTGTATGGTTCGGATATCGCCCTAAAATTGTTTTATCGGTCTATAGATTGATTTATCGATCTAATTTTGATTATTTTGGTCTAATTCGAATTATATCGGTCATAACACCACATTTTTCGATCTAATATAAGAAAAACCGGGCAAAAACCGCCCGGTCCCTTTTTGTCTAGCGAATATCCGAAATTTTATACTCTATACCGTGTACTCCTTTGTAATACTCGGGATACATTTCTCCTCCGCATTTTTCACACGA
>NZ_JARGEJ010000620.1:0-302 GCF_029211245.1 Robertmurraya sp. DFI.2.37
CTTGCCACATTCCGGATCCTGCGCCCCAGAAATAAGGGTCACCTGCGTCAAACATCCAGTCACGTTTCAATACCCCTTGGAAGAAGATAGAGAAATCAATGCCTTTCCAGGCTGCATCCAGATTCAAACCTACCCGATAACGCGGTGAGTTGTTTCCGATGCGTTTCAAGTCGCCGTGATTTTCCAAAGTGCTGGCACCTGGGGTTACTTCTCCTTCACCGGTCAAGTCCTTGTACTTCACGTCACCTGCCTGCCATTTGCTTCCCCAGTTTGGCTTGTTGCTTGTCAGCCATTCTTTCATT
>NZ_JARGEJ010000621.1:0-302 GCF_029211245.1 Robertmurraya sp. DFI.2.37
GTTGATAAGCTGAGAAAAATATTTATTTGCAAGGATCAGGATGATTTTACCGGTTTTATGTTGAAACTTCTAGGCGGTATGGAGGTAGGTGAGGCGGTAGATTCTATGGTTGCAGGAAAAGGTATTGTAGCTGACAGGAATGGTCGTATGCAGTTGTCTCGTCTTGAGGTACGCGATTCCGCAGTGTTCAAGGAGGTCATCTATAACCGCCTGAACGCACAAGAGGGCGATACGTCTTACTCCGAGAACGGGGTCATTGAGTCCGTGACTTTGGAGAGCGACGGAACCTATACCCTGAAATT
>NZ_JARGEJ010000622.1:0-302 GCF_029211245.1 Robertmurraya sp. DFI.2.37
TAATAAAGTACTAATTTAATTGCGCGTCCCATAATAGAATGTTTATTGGTTTAAAATGGATTTGAATTAAGGGGTAGGACGGACTTCCGCATCCGTCCTGAGGGTATCTGTTTCTTTAAGTAAGCATCCTTGGGTTTCTCCTTGGTGCGATCAAAATCATGGTTGTTTTCATCTGGTTGTCTTTTAAATTTGGTTGATTTGTTTTTAGTTCATCAAGTGAGCAATGGCATGTTTGCATGGAACGTACCAATGGTTCATGAATAGGATAAGAAATGCTAAAATAAGGATAATTGCGCTTTTTT
>NZ_JARGEJ010000623.1:0-302 GCF_029211245.1 Robertmurraya sp. DFI.2.37
GCTTCAAGAAACGGGCACTGCAGCAACAGCAAAGCATTTCCCGGGCCATGGAGATACAGCGGTTGATTCGCATGTGGGACTTCCATCGGTACCGCATGATCTTGAGCGTTTGAAGGAAGTAGTATTATATCCTTTTCAGGAAGCGATGGATGCGGGAATTGATGCGATTATGTCAGCACACGTGACATTCACAGAGATTGATGATACGACGGCAATCTCAAGAAAAGACGGAACGGAAGTCGCTGTACCAGGTACATTATCCCATAAGATTCTAACCGGTTTAATGCGCGAGGAAATGGATT
>NZ_JARGEJ010000624.1:0-302 GCF_029211245.1 Robertmurraya sp. DFI.2.37
AAAATGCCGGATACCCCTTACGGGGAATATGCCCAAATGGATTTCGGAGAAAGCCGTATGCCCACATACAGGGACAACTTTGTCAAAGTTTATTTTTTTGTCATGGTGATGAGCCGTTCCAGGCAGAAGTTCGTGTATTTTTCCTGTACGCCTTTCACATCAGCCCTAGCCGTATATGCCCATGAACTGGCTTTCGCATATTTCGGAGGGAAGCCAAGAAGGATAATCTATGACCAGGACAAAGTCCTGCTGGTCAGAGAAAACCTGGGTGACCTCATATTGACAAGAACATTCCGTGCCTT
>NZ_JARGEJ010000625.1:0-302 GCF_029211245.1 Robertmurraya sp. DFI.2.37
ATTAATATCAACTATTTGGGGACAGAGTATACATTCCCAAACCCCGTGGAGAATATTCTTGCTGCCAGCTTTGAATCAATGGAGGATTCGGTTGCACTCGGAATCAAGCCATTTGGTGTATTAGAAGTAGGAGGGAAGATTCCTGAGTATTTAAGTGAGCTTGAAGGAGCGGCATTGATAGGAGATAAAAGAGCTCCGAGTGCAGAGGCGATTCTTTCTTTAGATCCTGATGCGATCATTGGTACTTCGAATTGGGGCGAGGATGTGATGACACAAATGAATAAATTAGCTACTACTATCCC
>NZ_JARGEJ010000626.1:0-302 GCF_029211245.1 Robertmurraya sp. DFI.2.37
GATGAAGGACTGCCTCACAACTTCGTGGACGATATATTGAAAGACAGCCAGGGCTTTTTATGGATTGCCACCCGTGGGGAAGGAATCGCCCGTTATGACGGTTATGAATTTACCGCCTTCAATATGGGAAGCACCCACACCAAACTACGAAGCAACTTCATAAACAAACTGTGTGAGGATAACTTCAAGCGTATTTGGGCTGTCAGTGAAATGGGTATTGACATATTGGATATACAAACCATGCAGACTGTACAAGTCGCTGATACGAAAGACAAACTTATTTCACTGTGCAACCGCCCCTC
>NZ_JARGEJ010000627.1:0-302 GCF_029211245.1 Robertmurraya sp. DFI.2.37
GCCGAGTCCGAGGGCAGCAAGTTCGCGCTCTCAAACGATGAGAAGGTGGAGGCCTACGTCTGCCCCGACGAGGGACGCGACTTGTTCGACGCGATGCGCGCGGTGCATTCGTCCTACGTGCTCATGGGCATTTTGAGCGAGGCGCAAGGCGAGCTTCTCTCGGTGTGCAAGGTGGGGGAGTACGAACGCTACTAGCGCGATCTCGAAACGCTCAAAAGCCTGGTTCGCGCCTACGGGCCCGAGCGCTACGACGAGTTCTTCTGCGGACCGTTCTACGAGGGCACCCGCGACTACGATCCCGG
>NZ_JARGEJ010000628.1:0-302 GCF_029211245.1 Robertmurraya sp. DFI.2.37
CAAAATCTTTGTTGGAAGGTATATGGTTGGACGATAATACGGAAACGGCATTACTGAGGGTGAAAGGCGATACCCTGTTTTATGCAGATGCCGCTACGGCTCCCGTTGCTTTTAAAATTATAGGCGATTCGTTGATTACGTATGGTGCACGGACTAATGGTTATAAGATTGAGAAGCAGGGGGAGCATATTTTTTGGTTTCATTCGGCTGTGGGAGATGTGATACGCCTGCATAAGTCTGATACGGAGAATGATTCTCTGGCATTTATCCATACTCGGGAAATCCCTGTTTATAACGAAGTT
>NZ_JARGEJ010000629.1:0-302 GCF_029211245.1 Robertmurraya sp. DFI.2.37
TACAATCTTCGATGATGATGTTGGAATTTCCTCCATTGTTCGGGTCTTGGTCTGCCCAGGGACCTTTGCCGCCTTTTAAGGCTATGGCGTCATCATTGACAGACATATAGCAGTTCTTCACCAGTACATTGCTGCATACATCAATATCAATGGCATCCGTACTTGGAGCCTTTACCGGTTTCTCCGGTGAGAAAATATAGAGGTTCAGTAATTTTATGTGATTGCATTTATAAAGATGGGTAGTCCAAAAGGGAGAGTTGATGAGGCGTACTCCTGAGAGTTGGACGTTATTGCTATGGGAG
>NZ_JARGEJ010000063.1:0-22447 GCF_029211245.1 Robertmurraya sp. DFI.2.37
TTTCATAAGTTTCTCTGACCGCAGTAATTCGAGTATCAAGCGAAACTCCCCAGCGTCGGTTTTCTATCGTTACAATGTCGCCCAAATCGAAATCTTTTCGGTAAGCCAAATTTGACAGCACGCTTATGTCCGATTGCATTGTAAATAACGGCTTCAATTCCGACAGTTCACGAAGTCCGTATTCTCGTAAGATTTCGTCATAATCATCGTCGGGTATCTGCGTTCCATCTTCGCGTTCCTTCGAAACGGAACCGGCGTCAATATATATCTCGCGTCTTTCAAAGCCCGAAAGCGCGTCGTTGATTAAAACCGTTCTACGTGTCGCCTCGTCGCCTTCTCCTGCGACTATCGCCATGTTTTTAAAATCCTCGTCCGCATCAGTTAACGTTTGGTTATTGACATTCTCGAAATCTAGCGAAAAAATTGCGCGCGGGTTTTCGGACTGTCCGTAAGACAAGTCACGCCCACGATAAACGTCAAATAAATACCGCGTGTTAACGGGGTCAAACAACACTCGCCAACCAACGTCATATTTAACTGCCAACGCATTAAGCCAACTACTAATGCTAGGATTTTCGCTACTAAATTCGGTGGCATTGTCCGCAACCCCACTGTCAGGCGCTAACGCAAGCGACGGGATAATTCGGTTTTGATTGGTGGGGGCGATGCAGTTGTCGAGTACAAACGCCTTCATGACGTCCTCAATCGTGCCCGTATTTTCTTGCTCGCCCCATACCGTTCTGCGCGATAACAAATCGCCAAGAAAAGAGCCTTTAACCGTAACTCGTTCGTGTTTGATTCCGTTTATACTTACGAAATTTATTACCGCTGCTTCTTGTGGATTGTCGTCTTTTACCACGATATTTCCTCGTTTTATTAACGAAAAAAGAGACGCAACATCTGCGTCACTCTTAGGTAAACTTAATTGCAATTCAAACGTGCCCGCTTTATAAAAATCTCGCGTCCATACAAGCGACTCATAATCGTCTACTAGTCCGAGTAAATTAAACGACAAATCATAAACGTATAAGTCCACGACTACACCCCCACATACTTCGAAGCATGGTAAATGTCGACTTCCAACCCGTTAATGTTTTCATCAGCGTCATATCGTAGTAGATTGTCGCCGATTTCGAGTTGTAAAAACGTACTACCACGTGCGATAGAGTTAAAAATATTCGTAGTCACACCATTTAACGTAGACTCAATTCGTTTTTGCCCACGATTTGTGTTAATCGTAATGATTTCTCCAGCCGTCATCGTGTAATTTAATTTAATCCACTCCTGCGTATTAACGTTAAATAAGGACGGATTAACAACCGTCCCTGTTGCTCGAAATTTAATTATCATTCCTGTATCCACATGCCCGTCATTTTTTACGTTAACAATAAAAGTCTCCGTCCTAACCCCGAACTCGATGCCTGTGTCCTCCGGTATTTCGAGTTCAAACTCAAATAACGGTTCCCATAACGCAATCTCCGTTTTTGTATCTTCCGGCTGGCGCCAATACGGGTCGGGTGCAATTAACGTTAGTGAAACTTTTTGAAAACGTTCGCCGCGATTTTGCGTACCGTCAGGAAATCTCGGGATAGATTCAGCAACCGCTTGAATTTCTCGAATAACCCCTCCGCCCTCATAACGTAGAGTACCGAGTCCCAGCTTCGGATTCATCACCGCCGATAAACGTTGTCTTGCAGCCACAACCCTCGAATAGTCCAAAACGTGTATAAGCAATGTTATCTCGATTACTCTTTCGTCGAGCGTCGAATCAATGTACGTACTTCCATCTTGAAACGCTGATTTCTGCGAAATTGTTTCCGCACTTACATCACCGAGTCCATCAACCGTAATGATTTCAAACGGCGCGGAGGCGCCAAATGTGACGGACTCCCCGCGTGCGTTCGTAAAGATTAACCGCTCCATGTTAGCACCCCCATATCTTCCGCCATTCTTCGCATAATACGTTCTTGTTCCCTGCGTTCCTTTGCCGGCGACACATCTTCCGGTAACTGCTGATTGACCGTCATGTTGACAACGCTTGGTCGTTGGTTTTCGTTTTCTAGCGCATGAGTAAACGCAAATGCTCGACTCGCTACGTTCGGCGCATCGTATGACATGTCGATAGATGCCGAAACAGCTTCCGACATTTTAGCGGCCGTTTTTACGAGCCCATTAATCGAATCCGATAATCCAAGTTCCCAACCTTTTCCGATGTCTTGACCGAATCCGCGCGTTAATCGTGATGGCGAATGCATGTCAAAAAACCCAGTAATTGCATTTGCAATACCGCTCGCGATTGACGTTACTTTGTCCCAAACTGCCGATGCCATCGAGCCAATTCCGTTAATTAACCCTTGTATGATGTTTTTTCCGATGTCGAACAAGTTTACGCTTTTAATCGTATCAACAATCGACGGAATAATTTCCGTTGTTATTGCGAGGACTAAAGAACCCGCAACGCTAACGATACCTTTGATTAACTCCCACAGTATTTGCACGCCAGCCGCTAAAATTTTCGGTAGATTTTTAATCAACGTACCCGCAATCTGCACGATTAAATTAAGCGCCGTCGCAATTAACTGCGGTAAAATCCGAATGATACCGTCTATTAACGCCATTAAAATCTTGATGCCGGAATCGATAATCTTCGGCAAGTTTGCGATGAGCGTACTCACGATTTGCAGTATCAGTTTAATCGCCGTTGCAATAAGCGTCGGCAATATCGATAAGATTCCGTCTATCAGCGCCATTAAAATCTTGACGCCCGAATCGATAATCTTCGGTAAACTGCTAATTAGCGTTGATACGATTTCAGCAATTAAATAAAGCGCCGCCATAACTAGCAACGGAATAGCTGTCGAAAGCCCCTCGACTAACGACGAAATCACTTGAACCCCCGAATCGACAATCATCGGTAAATTGCTTATTATCGCTTGAGTTAACGAGTCAATTACCGTTAATATTCCGGCAATCAACAACGGAATAGCCGATACGATGCCTTCGAGTAAAGTCGTTAAAAGTTCCACTCCTACCGTCAAGATTTGCGGTAAAACGGTACCGATTACGCCGACTAATGTTTCGATTATTTGCGTAGCAACACCGATAACAGTCGGCAATGCCGCGAGTATTCCGTTAATCAAATTGAGGATTAAGTCGAGTCCAACTTGTACGATTACCGGAAAGCTATTTTCGAAGAAATTGACGATACCGTCTACCACCGCGTTAATGCCTTCGATTATTTGCGGAGTTCCCGCCTGCAAAGCGTCTGCGATTGCCGGCATAAAGCGCGACAGCGAAATTAACATGCCGGGAAGCCCTCCGATTAATAATCCGACAATGGTCGGCCCCAACGTCTCGATGACCGGCACCAACGCTTTCGGGTCGCCACTAAATACGCTCTTTACGTTAGTAAGAAATTCGCTGGCAGTATCGATGAATTTACCGAAAATAATCGGAGCCACTGTCGCAACATACGACTGCAAGTCGTTAAACGTCGTCTTAATCACGCCAATCGCCGTTGATACGTGCCCGCCAACGACTGTCGCCAACGTTTTAAAATCGTCAAACTTTCGCACTGACCAGTCGACCGCTTCGCCAAACGCGTTTTTAATCGCAGCGCCTACCGCAATCGTAGCGGACACAATCCCCGCCCATGCTGCGTGTATGCCGTTGCGGAACCATTCGACCTCGTTATAGGCGATGACGAGCGCCGAACCTACCGCAATAATCGCCGCTATGATTCCACCCCAAAGTGCGATACTACTTAACAGCGCCCCCGACGTCATACCGAGCGCGCCGGCAATCGCGCCAAATCCTGCGACTAGCGACGGTATCATGCTGACGAGTATCAGCAACGGGCCCGTAAGGAGCATAAATACGCTACCTAACGCCAGCCCAATCGAAATAAACGTTTTTGACGCATCGCTTAATCCGTTAAACCAGTCGACCGCACTTTGGATAGCTGCGACGATAACTTTAAGCGCCGGCAATAATGCGTTGCCTATCGCAATAGCCGCTCCTTCCAGCGCCGACTTTAAAATCGTTAACTGCCCGAGCAAGTTGTCGAGTTGCTTTGCGGCGATTTCCTCGGCTGTGCCGCCGGCATTTTCGAGTTCCGCCGTAAATGCTTCGATAGTACCTTGCCCGGCGTCCATTAACGCGAGCATTGCCGCCGACGCTTCCGTGCCGGAGATTTTCGCAACCGCTGCTAGTCGGTCAGCTTCCGTCATGCCTTTCGTTGCTTCCGTCATTTCGCCGATGATTTGCGACAACGGCTTCATCTTGCCCGCCGAGTCTGATACGGATATGCCGAGTTCATCGAGCGCGTCGCGCGCCATTTTAGGCGGTTTCGCTAACCGGATTAACATCATACGTAAACTTGTGCCCGCTTGGTCGGCTTGTATTCCAGCATTTCCCAATATTCCCGCCGCAGCCGCCATCGACTCGAGCGATTGTCCAGCCGCTTTAGCGACAGGGCTGACATATTTCATTGTGAGCAATTTGTTATCGTACCGGCTCTTTATCCGATACTTCTTACGGTTTCCCGCAAGTTCAGACTATATCTTCACCTCGTTGAGGTGCTAGGCGCTCGTGGGTCTTTACTGCCGTCGGCTTTACGTTACGGCTCCATGACCTAGTCGTTACACCTTCCCGACGTTTCTGTCGGGCTTGGCTCGGGATTAGCGTAGCGTTTGCGTTAGCCTTCCCCGAATTCACCTAGTGTTTTATGCCGCAAGTTGCCTCACGACCGGGCTACACATATAACCCAACATACGTAAATCCGTATTACTATTCGTAAATGTTTTCGTCATAACGTCGGCTACTCGCGAAGTCTCCGCAGCTTGCATGCCAAACCCCGAAAGTATATTCGACACAATGTCGGCAGTCTCGCCTAGTTCCGTCTGCCCTGCCGCTGCTGTTGCGAGTAGTCCCGGCATCGCCGCCACAATTTGATTAGCTTTATATCCCAAGTGTTATGATAGCCGTTTAAGCTATCTCTCCGGGTTTCCCCGGAGTATCGGACTATATCTTCGCCTTATAAACGTATAAGGTGCTTGGCGCTCGTGGATATTTCGTCATAGGCGTCGCCCTTAGATTACTTTATCTAGTCTCTACACGTTCCGACCGTTTCCGTGTCGGCTTCGCTCGGTATTAGCATATCGCACTCCAAAAATATAGATAATTGTTCGCTATTGTTATTCGTATATCCGAAAGTATCGTGGAACTCTTTATGACACTCTTTACAAAGGGTTATTCCGTTTGCTACATCAGTTCTTTTATCAATATGCTCAGCATAATTAAAAATGTGGTGGGCTACTAAGTTTCCTCCGGAATTATCTCTACATCTTTTACAAGTAAAAGAGTCACGTTCAAAAACCAACTGTCTCCAAATGTTATATTCGGGATAATCTCGATTTTGAAAACGCTCATCGTCAGTTAATTTTGTATTATAACGTGGATGAAGTTCTCCTACCATATGTTTCTTACTACATTCTTCTGAGCAATATTTACGTTTACCAAAATAGTACGGGATGACTCCGAATTCCTTACCACAGCAGGCACAATTTATTTTCACTCTACTGTATTTCGGACTTTTTTCTCCGAAGAATTCTTTACTGCGGTGTTTTCCTTGACATTTTCTATCGCAGTAATGATGTTTGAATTTTTGATAAAAGTACCGTTCAACTGAAAGTTGCTTCCCGCACCAAGAACAACTAGTATCTACCCTTGTAATCCTTCCTTTAGCCCTACATTCCACACTACAGTATTTACTCGTTTTACTTTCGGACGTAAAAAAGACGCCACAACACATACACGTATGCTTATGACGTTTCTTCGATTCTTCATATCTACAATCTTTACATTTATTTCTATTCTTCGCGAATCTACTATCTTCTTTTATTTCTCCGCAATACTTACATAATTTAATAGTATCAATCCTCCACCGTAAGTTATTAACGGAGTGCAACTTAGCTTTCACCGAATTCACCAAGTATTTTTTGAACGGTATCACTACCGAACCGGCCCGTTATGTTAAGCCATCGCTAAAAATTGTTGCGCTTCTGCCGCCTGTGTCGCCGAAAAGGACGTTTTCCGCCCCATTTCTTCGGCATTTGCCGTCAGTTTCCGGAGTTCCTCCGCAGATGCACCGCTCAACGCTCCGACCCGACTCATCGCCGACTCAAAGTTTGCCGCGGTCTTAACCGCCAGTCCAAGTCCCGCTACGCCAGCCGTACCGATTATCGTCATTGCTTTACCGACCGACCCGACCGCTTGAAACGCCCGCTCGTTTTGTTGCGCCAACTGGTTAATTTGCGACGTTGCATTTCGAATGCCTGCCGTTAACCCGCTAATGTCAGCGCCAATCTTAACGAGTAAATTTTGTACGGATGCCATTTTCATCCTCCTTTCCGCTAGAATTTAAACTGCGAAAGCCATTCCTCCGCATGTTTCGCTTTTTCCGCCTGCTTGCGTATCTTATCCTCGGTCACACCGTCGGCTGGGCGTTTAAATAAGTCGCTTGCCTTCGGACGTTTTGCTCGATGCGCCGCTTCGTGCATAACAGCGATAACCGACGCTAACTCGTATTCGTCATAACGTCGTTCCTGTTGCGCGCGATTAAGTAGGACATGTTCGCGAGGCGTTAGCGCCCACATTTCCGGTGGCTTAAATCGGAGGTAACGCCAGCCGTCCGAGATTATTCGGTCGTAGTCAAAAGTTTGTCGAGTTGTTCGAACGCTTCCGGATTCTGCGCTTTCAGATTCGCGACTATCTTCCGGTAGAAAAAACTATCGAGCAGCACCTCGTTGACCGTCTTATGAACCGTCTCGTAGTCGAGTTTTTCGGCTTCGAACGCTTCTTCGAGCGCTAGTTCGACTTTTTCTTTCGCGAAGTTTTCCCCCGTGTGTAATAGTCCGGCATGCACAACGTTAGTAAACGTGTCTAAGTCGCCTTGCAATGCACGTCCGACAAGTGCGAGCGCTCCGCCTTCGTGCAGTCCGTCGAGATATTTAACCGCCTTATACGTTAGTTTCAATTCGTATTCTTTTCCGTCAATTTCAAATCGTGCCATCTATCGTCATCCTTTCGGTTTGTGGTTAGTTAGTGCCCGTTGCAATATCGTTGTTCTGCGCACCATCAGGAATGGTAGTCAGTGTTTCTTTTGTAACTGAACCATTTAGAGTCCCACTAAGGGAATATGTTGCAAATTCAGAGTTACCAAATGAGCGTTCGAAATTAGAAATCATATAACTTCCTTTTTCTGCTTCTTTAGTACGGGTGTTTATCTCGTAAATTTCTACAAATTGCTTATTTCTAACAGCGTTTTCCACATAATCAGGAAATGGGTCGCCCTCTGTGATGATTCCTTCTAGCGAAATTTCTTGAGAAACCTTACCATAATCAGAACCCGTGAGATCCTTTGTATCCAAATCAATAGCATCTGCTGAAATATTTTTTGACCCGCCTGTTTGGTTAAATGGACGCACTAATGTTTCGCCACTTTCCTCGTCAGGAATAGTAACTGCAAACAAAATTTCTTCTCCGCGATATGCCTTCGTCATTACTAAAACAGCCCCTTTTTATGAGATATTTTGTTTACTTTCATTAAATTGAGAAAAATAAAAAGAACGATATTCCTTGATGGACATTTCGTTCTTTTGCGCTAAAAATTCTATTAATCTATCAAAACGTTTTTGTGATAAGTTATACCGAGTCTTGTTCCTCTCATACCACTCAAACAAATTACTGTTACTTTTACTTTGATTTAAATCTTGTCTCAAAGGAATCATATTAGATTCAGTAGTACCTACAGTACCTATTGATAATGGTATTACATGGTCCCAGTGTACATTTTCTGATTCCCCAGTAAGAGCGCACCCACCAAAATAGCTCAACGTTGCCTGCATTTGTTCGTTTGTGAAGTCGTCTTGAAGAGACGATTTGCGAGCCCTTCGTCTATGACCTTTAAGCTTAACTCTGTCGGGGTTCCGTTTCTCCCAATTTCTAACAGAATTAGATTGTTTTTCGGGATTAGACTCTCGCCATTTTCGTTTGGATGCAAGTACTCTTTCAGTATTTTTACGATAATATTCCCTTGATTCGATTCGAATCCTCTCACGGTTCTCTTCGCGATACTTAGCTTGTTTTTCGAGAATTTTTTCTCGGTTTTGTTCGTGATATCGCCGGTTCTGTTCTTGATATTTATCGCGGTTTTCTTTTCTGTACTGCCTTCGCCATTCAAGAATACATGTCTTGCATTTCGAAGCTTTGCCGCCGAGTCCTCTTTTTTCGTTTCTATACTCGTTCAACAACTTTACCTCTCCACACCCGTTGCAAATCTTCGCTACAATAGTGTCGTTTGCATCGGTATAGTACTTGGAACCTCGACTAGATGCTTTTTTCAATTGCCATGTCTCCGGTATCTCCAAACTCGTCTCTCCTTCCTTTTAAATTTTCGTTTTTGTGTAGCGTACTTCCACGTCAAAATAAACCCGATGGTAATCCGACTTATCGCTCACATCGTCCGGTGTTATCGGTGTCTCACCCGTCACGACCGCATAAAAATAGCCGAGCGTTTCGCCCGGATTCAGTGCGTCTAATAGCGTTATCTTATCGTCCGTGAGGACGTCGCGAATTTCCTCTTGTATCAGCGACCGTTCGCGAATACTTGTCGCACTTAACCCGATTTGGTAGCGATAGACCGTTTCGACGGAGCGCTGTTTCGAAATGACTTCGTTCGTATTCGTCATTTGTTCGATGGTTATCAACGGTCGGTCAGTCGGTAATTTAATTCCGTCGAAAAGCCAAACCGTCTTAACCCCGGTCGTCTGCTCGAGGTGCGTACGCAACGAATGCGTCAAACTAAACTGCATCAGCCTCGCCCCATTTCGTTCAGTCGTTCGACAATTTTATTACGATATGGAACCTCGTTTTTAGCGATGGTATTCCGGATAAACCCTTTTTTCGTGCGATGCTCGTATTCTTGCCGTGTCGCATACGGTAAGTCCGACCCGTACGTCCAGTGCAACGGCGCTTCTTTTTGCACGCTCGCCGCAATCGAGTTCCTTAGCTTACTTTTACGTCTAGGCGCACTCTCTGCGGATTCATTCGCCATTTTACGCGTGTAAGCTTCCGTGATGTGGTCGATGTCTTGAGCGATTGCGTTGGCATCCAGCGAACTTATAAGACTCGCCAATCCTTCGATTTTAACCGTAAAATTACTCACGATATTAACCTCCCCACGAATTCGACTCGGTTGCGCTCGCCAATGCCTTTTTTGTCTGCCGCCATGATTTCGTAGTCGCGCCCGTCGTATTTGACGCTTGTTATCTGCTCGATTATGTCGTTTACAACGTCAATATCGACCGAAAACCAAATGTCGCCTTTTTCAACGAGTACGCCGTCGTTCAATAATCGCTCGAATGCCGATTGCGCCATCGAAGCAATTTCGGTGACTACGGATTCGGTGTGTATTTCGACTGTTTCAGCGCCAATCGGTTCGTTAGTTATCGGGTCGAGTGCGCCAGCAACTTCGTAATATAAAACGATAGGATGCTGACGTTCTGCGACGATTTCATTGCGAGTGTTGCGCATAAATTCGATGTCTTGTGGTGTTAGCACGTAGCCACCTCCTTATCCTGCTTAGCATAAATACGTCTATTGGCTTCTACTAATTCAATTACTTCGCGTAAGCACAATCCAAGGTCATCCTCTATTTCGCAATTAAAAAAGCGAAGGATTATCCACCCCTCGCCCTCTAATTCCGAATCTCTTCTGATATCTTTTTCTCTCACTGAATCGAACCTCAAATGACTTTCACCGTCTATCTCGATACCTATCTTTAAATCTGTGAAGGCGAAGTCTAGTATCGCTCTGGCAGCAGCGTGTTGAAACTTGGGGTAATATCCAAGCTTTTCAATACTTTTCTTGAAAATTAACTCCTGTGGAGTTGCTTTGGTTCTTAGATATCTCTCCATCGAACGTCTCATTTTAGAAGCACTTTTCTCATTAAACATAGGATTATGTTTCTTATGAAATTCAGAATTTTTACGCCTAGATTCAGGATGTTTTGCAGGGTTATCATCGGTAACCATCCATGGTCGATTAAATACTAATGTACCTTCGTCCCTCTTACGTCTAAACGCTTCATTAGCTTTTGCAGTATGTTTTTTTCTGATTTCTAACGGTGTTTTTTCGTGTTGTATCTTTTTAGCCTCTGAATTACTTCTAAGTTCGATACCAAACCTTTTACACCACTGCTTTGCCGATGCTACACTTATCCCTAACTCGTTTGATATTTGAGTTGTTGACAACAGTTTTTCGGTGTACATCTCACGTAATACAACTTCTATATCTCTTCCAATCTCATTTTCTACTTTTAACATAAGAGGTGTTTTACTCATCAGTTTTCACCGATTTACATGTTTCTTCCAACTCTTTAAGTGCTTTAGTTGCCTTTTTCGCCTCACGTTGGATTGCCTTAAGTCCAGTGAGGGATTTAGATATTTCACTACATATTACGTCAAATTCGCATAACCTTTTATCTGCCATTAATAACGTATCCCCTTTTATAAATATTTGTCATAAAGTTCATAGGTTAGAAAACTTGTGCAATTAATATGAGGATGATAGATTTCGGTGTCAGTCGACTTAAACACGCCTTCGCCCATTCCGTATCGGTCCTCCAACGATAATATTGTACATCGGTGCGACGGCACGTTCGCCGCCCCACGGTGCAACCTAACGCCTTTTACTACGTCGCTTCGGTCGGCACTCATCGAAATGGCAGCGCGGTAAGCCGTATTGCCTTCCGTCACTACTAACCTCCGAATCTTCCACGTCTCGTTTTCGTAGACTTTTCGTATGTTCGCTATCATCGTGCTGACGGATTCGCCACGGATGATGTCTGCGCGCAATACCTTCGATAGTTCGTCGCGCATGTCTCCGCCAAACCGCCAAACACGGTCGCTCAATACGAGTCCGTCATCGCCAAGACGTTTCGTTGCGTACTCAAATACGTCGCGATTAATTCGTTCGATAGTCGCTTCTGATAACGCACCCGACCGAATCGCCGCCACAATTGCCGCGTTAGCACCCGTCGAGCCAAATTCCGCCGACTCCTTTACGATGGCGTCGAGCGAAGTTGTGCCGTACTCGCGCACTAGCATTTCCATTTCGTCTAGTTCCCGCAGCAACCGCGCCAGTCGTTGACGTTTGATAGTGCCGTCTTTTGCCGAGTAATCCGCAAGCATGTCGGCAAGGTCGCCGCGTATCCGTCCGATTTCTCTAATCGCAAATTCCTGTTGCTTTTTATTGAGTTTACGATAGCCCTTCGCCAATTTTTCGAAGGACTCGTTCAGTTTCGCTTGATTATTCATCGACAATCCGCCCGTCCTACATGCGTCTGGCTTGCGCCTCGTCCACGCCTATATTTGCGATATTGTTTGCGTGCTTGCTCCGCCAGTTTCATGTAGTTGTCGAAAACCATCGACTTGTCGACCGATTCCTCGCCGTCCGTGTATTTAAAGTAATTCGCCGTGTTTGTTGCGATAAACTCATACGCAATGGTTAGCGCAAGATAAAATACCGCATCGGCGTTTTCTGCTTCGGTTAAATCCGCTTCGTGTTCCGCCTCGGACACCCACGCTTCAATGTCGGCATCCGTAACGCCCGAAACATTTTGCAACCGATTCTTTAAGCGCTCCGCTACCGACATCGAGCGTCACCTCCGTTATTTTTCGAGTTTGGCTTCCGCCTTGATTGCGGCGTCCTTACCCTTGATTTTTTCGCCGTTCGAAAGCAGATAATAACCGCCGCCGACGTGTTCCGGTTCAAATTCGGAAGGAGCGTCCGCAACTTCGTCAACTGCCTTCGCCACGGCATCCAACCGCTTAATGAACGGACTTTTTTTTGTCTGCTCGTCTAATATCTTAATTTTTAAATCGTCAAGGGTTTCGAATTCCCCATCCACATCAAATTTAGCGATTCTTTCACTGTTTATAATAACTTCATAATTTGGTAAACATTTGTATTTCGCCATCATCTACACTCCTACTATGATACTTTCTTTTCGATGTTAGAAAGAATAGCGATAGACTCCTTAGCGTTCTTAATCTCAAACCCTACTTCGGCTCTGATTACACGCGCAAAATAATCTCCGCCTGGCTGTGTAGCATCCTGGTCATATGTTGACGTTAAATAACGTAATTTCACATTATTTACGTCTAACAACAACGCGCGGTCTTTAGGCATGTTGTTATCTACTACTACTCTAGTAATTGCTCCGCCCGGTAAGTCAGAAACAAATGATAAAATTTGGTATCCAGCAGTTGTTTCGCTTCGTTCAGTTTGGATAGTGCTACCACCAAGCTTAGTGATTTGACGAGCGACATTTGGCGCGCATAAAATTGTATTCACTGTTCCGCCACGTTTATAGGATGCCTCGACAGCGTCATTTAGTCCCTTTGCGGTAATTTCGCTGTTTCCAAAATCACTTGAAAAAGAGCCTTGTTCATTCGCAAATGCAAACAAACCTCCGGAAGTACGTGGAACGGATGGTGAACCTGCGTATTTACGTCCGTAAATTAAAGAACTATTCATTTCACGTAGCATTTCCTCTAGGCGAAGATTTACTTGATAATCTAATTCATTTTCCACTCCATAAGTTCTTACTTGTTGTTGAGTACGAGAAACAGAGGCGTAACGAGTAAAAATTTGTGTATAATTCTCCGACACAAGACGGTCGTTAATCTCATTTTTACGAAATGTATCTTCACCCTCAGGGCGAGGTCTAGCGATAATTCGCAACTCATCATCAGATACGGAAAATGCTTCCGGAGTAGTGTTATCGTACCCACGAACAACCGTGATAGTATTTGCGCTCTCGTCTACGGCTGTTACTTGCATAACCTCAAGACCATTTTGTACTAAGGAATTTACGGTAAACTTCCTAGCTTCGCCTGGTTTTAATTGGATTGATGTATCTGCCGCCTCAAAGTCTGCCGCTGGGTCTGCGATTAAGCTATTAAGATAATCGTTCTGCCATTCAAACTTCGTTTGTGTTGCAGGGTCTCCTATGCCTACAATACCCAATAGGATTGGAGCGTTTTGTAAAATTAAATCTACACCCGGTTGCATATCACGAATTTGTTGTTGAAAATTATAAGTTAAAGCTACTGACATTAAAAATTCCCCCTAATTATTGTTTTTTAGATTTCATTTGCAATATCTCATTGCCTAGCGCAATGACTTTGCCGAATAATCGTCGGTCTTGTACTGCTTTCTGTCTCAACTCTTCATACTCTTTCTCTTTCACTGCTATCTCACTTATACTAGGATTTTTCGGAGGGTTCCCGCCTCCTACAGCGTCAACATATACCGACTGTTTAAACATCCACGGCTTAGCCTCCTTTAACGCCTTGACCGCTTCCTCAACGCCCTTTACGTTACCATCGTCGTCAATCTCTACAATCGACTTATCCAATAACGCAAGCACGTCATTCGGGTCATTCGCATTCAACGCACGGGCGACGCTTCGTATTTCGGTGTTTACAATGCGTTGATTTGCCGTCTCTTGCGCCTTCTTCGCTTGCTCCGCTGCCTCTTCCGCCTTTTTCGCCGCTTCTTCTTTTTCGGCTTTTAAGCGTTCGGCTTCGGTCATTTCCGCTTTTCTGCGTTCCTCATCGGCTTTTTCTAATGCTTCTAGTCGTTTTAACTTCTCGTCAAGTTCCGCTTGCTTCTTTCGCTCACGTTCGACTCTTTTAGCGATGATTTCGTTTAACTCATCTTGCGTAAAAGTCTTTTCCGATTTAGTTTCCGGTTTCTCAACCGTAGTAATTTCTTTATCGATTATCTCGTCAACTTTTTCGTTTTTAATTTCTTCGCTCATTTCGTACCTCCAACCGCTTAAAGCCCGTCGGCTATCGTTTATCAACCGCACAGTTTAGAGACATAGGCGTATTGGTCGCAAATCTTACGAATAAGAATTCGTCATAAACGTAATTTTCTGCGCATCCGTTCCGCTTGTGCGCACATAAAGGCGACTAAAATAAAACGTTTTTGACGTTCCGGGGTAAACTTCCCAATCGCCAAAGTCCATTTCCATGTTCGACACTAGCAACGGTGCCGTATTATCTTGCGGACACTGGATTTCGATGGCGTCTGCGCCTGTTGCATCGATTAATTTCGGATAGTCACTTCCATTAGGGTCAACCGTTCCGCTTAGAATACCGTTGACCGACTTCCATTTCGGCGGTGTTGGCCAGTTTTGCACGGTTACTTCTTGCGGACTGCCACCGCCTCCGCCACTATCGCCATCAGCCGGTTGCAACGTATCGCCCGACTGCGCAACGACTATGACCGGCAACGCCTTCGAGCCATCGGCGCTTTGATACAGCGTTTGTTCTAACCGCCCGATGTCCGGATTACTATTCACTTTCGCCACTATTCTTCGCCTCCTTCGTTATAAGGGTCGGTTCTTCTGCGTAATAAATCGCGCTCTTGCAGTATTTCCATCAGCTTCGCTTCTGCGTTTTCTTTTCCGCTTCGGGCGATTGCGCCTTTTATCGACTCGGTATTCATCGCAACCTCTGCGCTCAACTGTTCGATTAGTGCCGCTCGGTCTTGTGGCGTCGGCAAGTTAAATATGATTTTGCTGTCGTAAAATCCGTCTAACTCGTCGACCCATTTACGGTCGTAAATAAAACGCGGATGGTCTTTGCGCGCTTTCATATATCGCAATATATATTCGTTTAGCAACCGTAAGCGCGACTGCCAAACGACCCAAGCACGTTGTGTTTTCGAGATAATTGCGCTATAGAGCAACTGCAACGCCACGTCGTTGATTCCGCCCGTTTTCATGTCTGCTGTATTGACGATTGGTACTTCGCTGATTTCGTGCAGCGCTTCGTACATTCGGTCGAGGTATCCTTCGATAGCCTCGCGAAACTTAAAGCCGCCTTCTAACTTCTTCGCTTCGGGCTTTCCGCTGTCCTTATCGCTGTCGCCGAGATTCCATTTCGCTGACGGGCTTATTTTCAACGGGTTTTTCGGGTCCTCATCGACGTCGGTTAGTATCGTAATCGCAAACATTTCGAAGCGTAGGGCGTCCGAGTAGTCGCTTAATTTGCGGTCAATTTCGTCGGCTAATTGCGTCATCTTTCCGAGTTCCGATTCGCCTTGAATGGCTCCTGTAAGCTTGTCGACAGGCACTTCCACGACCGGAATAAAGTCGAGTCCCATCGACTGGCGCGGCACTCGTTCTTCGACGATATTAAATCCGCTGTCGTATACCGCCTCGAACAATTCGCAGTCATATTCGCCCCTATCTTCGTGCCATACGAGGTAATAAGACAAGCGCCATAGCCGTTCTTGTTCGGGGTCAAGAAATGCGATGAAATGAACTTCCTGCAATTCGTCAACGTCCCACTCGTTATGCACCGCAATGACTTCCGTGGACGGATGCCAAAAAACACGTATCTTCCCGCGTCGAGTATCGTAATGCAAGCGTGCGTAAACGCCTGTCGTCGAGATAGCGCGGTCTTTTGCCGCCGCGAGTAACTTTTCGTGCATGTGATTGTCGTCCCATACCCATGTCAGTAGGCGTTCCTTAATTTTAGCGCGACTGTTTTCCGCCTGTTGTTCGTCGCTCGGCACGTAGTTGTTGAGCGTCATGTTTACGGGGTCGTCGAGTATGTCCGGCGGCACAGTTACCTTCGGCTCTTTTTCGAATTGCCACGCCGCGATGGTGTCGACTAGCTTGCGCGGGTAGTTAATCGACAACTCCGTCGGCTCGTAGTCGATTTCCTTCGGCTTTTCGTACGTTGTCCATACGTTGGTCGCGCCGTAGTATCGGTCGTACAGTTTCGCTTCTTCGACGAGTCGTTCCCATTCGAGTTCGCCGAGTGCGTCGCGCATCGGGTTTTCGATTAAAATTTCGCTGATTAAATTCGGGTCTGCAAACACGTTAACACCTCCTTAATATCGGTAAGAGCCAGCGTAGCCAGCTTTGCGTTTTCTGCCGATTTTTGCCGCCGTGTAAGCCATCGAAACAGCATCGGGGCCATCGTCGTGATTATGATTCGGATACATTTCGAACATTTCGAGCAGTAGCCGTTGGTCACGTTTGAAGCGTATTTTTCCGTTTTGAATGTCCGGCAGTAACGCCTCGATTCGTAGCGCTTTTCTAGTACGCTGTTTAATCTTCGATAGTCGCGTCGAAGCCGGATAGCCTTTCGCCTGCAAGGCTTCGGATAGCTTATCGGCAAACCATTCCTGCGCCATTTGCGCCTCGACTGCCATTACTGCGTATTCATATTTGAGCGCTCGTTCGACTGCTTCTTGTAAAAGCACGTCAGGATGAACGCGTTGTATATATGCGTCTACAACGTAACAAACGCCGGTCTCTTTATTTCGAGCCAGCGTGATAATTGCGCTATAGTCGCCTTTTTCCTTCCCCATCGCGAAGTCAATTCCGCAAATATAGTCGAAGTTTTTATCTCGTAAATCAGCGTCCGAAAAATACGTAATGTCATCGTCCTTGAATATCTGCGATTCTTCATCGACTGGATTGCCGAGATACTCTTGATTAAACGCCTTGACGCCCATTGATTCGCGTTTTTCCATAAAATACTTGTACGAATACATTTGCGGCCACAATACTTCTGTTCCGCGCAGCATTTCGTCTTTGTTCGCCTCGTAATAAGCGTCGGCGTTCTCTTTCGCCTTCGGGTCGTCCGAGTTATATATTGTGCGCCATTCTTCCCACAAGTCCTCGCGTTCTGACCACGACAAGATTGCCGGAAACTTCTTCGAGATAAAGTCGCGTCGCTTCGTAATAACGTGATTCAGCAACGAGTCGTAGCCTAGAATGGTTCCCATATAAACCGCGATACCACCGAAGCCCAACGCCTCGAGCATTTCCGACCGAAACCAATGTAAGTTCTTTTGACGCAGTTCCGGCGTGTTTGTATTCGCATTTGATTCGAGGTCATCGAGCAGGAAAAGTCCGGGACGTTCGGTCAAATGGCGTAGCCCGCGCATCTGCGTTCCCATACCTTTCGCTTCGACTTTCGTGCCGCTTGCCGTGACAAATTCGTACTTGTTATCGACTTCATTCATGGACGGCTTTGGATGCAGCAATGGCCCGAAATCTTCTCGAAGCTTCTCGTTAAATTTCAAGTTCTGCTGCGTAAAGCGTATAAAGTCCCCCGCCACGTCCGTCGTTTCCGAAATCTCGATAATATACTTTTGATGACGGTAAACAACTTGATGGCATAAAAAGGAATTCGACAAGTACGCCGTCTTAGCATGCCGACGACCGACTGACCACGCAACGTTATTCGTCTGTTTACCTTCGATAATGTCGTCGAGCAACGAACAAAGCGTACGATGAAAGTCCGCCGCATCCGCATAAGTTTGCCCCGCCGGAATCAAATTCGTCTCATTGTCGGGATTCATTTCGTCGCTAAAATACTCGTAAGTAAATCGCAGCAAATCGAATTCGGCGTTGTGGACGCGGTATAATTTCGCCAGCAACGAGCGATTGTTTTCAAATCGGTCAATGTCGTAGTTGGTTCCGTTTGGGCCTGCGATAATTTCGAGCAACAGCTGATTTTCTTCCGCCAATTCGTCGATTAAGGTTTGGCGTGCTGGGCGGTCGAGCCACTTGCCGTCAATAAACGCCATTACTCGTCCGAACCGCCTTGCAACCGTTCCATTAGCGCAGCCTTGCGTTCCTCAAACGACTGGTCGCCGCTGTTCGTGTTAATCGTAACCTCGCTCTTATCGTTTAGGTCGCCGATACGCTTGAGGTACAATTCGATGCCCTTCATTGAGCCGTTTTTAATACCGTCAATGAGCCGCGAATAAACGAGCGATAACTGCGAATCGACCACGCGCGATGCTAAGTAGTTTTTATACGCGATAAAGTTCTCGTCCGTCGTGTCCCAGCGGTGTAATTGCATGCGCGAAATGCCGACTTCCTCGGCGATTTGGTCTTTCGTCTTGCGTTCGCCCTTTGGCGTAAATTCGTATTCGACGAGCAGTTGCGCAGCTAGGCGTTGACCTTCGCGTAGTCGCGCTTCGTTGAATTGAAACCGTGGATTTGCCATAAGTATCGTACTCCTTTCCGTTAAACTTGGCGCTGGCAACCGGCGCTCACCGAAAACAGCCGTAGGCACTACCGCCAAACTATCGACTAGCTTCGATGAGGGTCGGAGTTTAAAATTTTGTGAGAAATTGTCGGACGTCAGGGCGGGCACATGAGCGAAAGACCACCCCGCCCCCTTCGGCGCCCCGTATACCGCATACATGCGCCTGCATATTACGCTGTATAATCGTGCATACCGCATACAATTCTTGTTAACATAATACTTATTATTGTGTGGTCGATTGTTTTACGAACCGCGCCACATCAACGTTCATTAACGCCCATATAACACCCGTTATGCACGATTTTATACATCGTTGATATAACGCGGTTCACAACGCACGTACTTCCGTTATTTCCCACGATTGTTGCATACGGATGAGCGACCGAGCATGCATACGTTTTGCATAAAACAACCGTCGCACCCTCGAGTTTTGGCGGTCTGTACGCCGTGAACGCGTCGGCTGATAAAAACGACGTGCATCCGTAACACAGTCCGAAAATGCACGCCGACTTCCTACTTATTTAATAGGCGGGTTGGTGAACGTGTTACACTCCGTTAAATTTATCCGGCATTCCATCGCCGCTAGCCACCGTTAAAAATTCGATTTCATGCGTAACGAAATAGCCTTGCTCGCAGTTAATCGTAAGCCTGTTAACGCCCTTCACTTCTTTACCGTCGATGTACAATGCGAAATGCAGTCCGTCATTGCTGACGAGTTGTAGTTTCGGTGTTTTGTCCGTCATAATTATCGCTCCTTTCCACGCAAAATAACCCGGTACGATTTCCGCACCAGGTCGTAATTTCGCCCAATTCCTACGAACGGGAATCGGCGCTTATCTCTTTTCTTATTAAAATACTTCTTCGCGTAAGAGATGATGTATAATAATATGCGTTATATAAAGCGTAGTAGGACTTTTCGATAGAAAAGGACTACCGGCAATTTATTGCCGCAATCTTTATTATTATTAATTCGTTATTATTACGTTGTTATTATTATATTCCCGCTGACAGGAATTGATTAATTCCTATGAATGGGATTCGATTAATTCCCGTTAACAGGAATCGGGCAACTACGCTCATACAACGGTAAGTACATCTTCTTCGAATGTCCATGCCACGGAATCTTTTTCGTCACCATTACGCCTTCACTAACGAGTATATCGACGAGCCCTTTAATACGGTCTTTGTGAATACCGGTATCATCGGCGATTTGTACCACGCTCGGAAACGCCCACATATACGCTTGCCCTTCGCTTTGTCCGTTAACAAATGCGTGCATGTAGCCGTAAAGTAGCACGCAATCCCGCGCAGTCTTTCCGTCGTATTTCTCTTTCAGTTCCGGCAATAATTCTCGGTAAATAAAATGCGGAATAGGCGCGTAACCTCCGCTCGTCAGCAAGTGTTCCTTTTGACTCAATGCTTTTTCCTTTTCGTTCACTATAAATCCCTCCGTTTACTAAGTTAGCGCTACTTACCTAGTGCGCGTGCCTTTCGTTCATCATATTCGTCTAACACTCGTTTTAGCGCGTCCGTTCGGGCGAATACCCACATTCGCTTATCAGTGCGAGGGTGCTTACCCGCGAACTCATAACGCAAGCCGTTCGCTTTTAGGAAATGAAACAACGTTGTCGAGTAGCAGTAAAATAAGTTATCGTTCACGTAAAATCCCTCCGTTAAATTAAACTTTTTCGTACGTTTTTTCGAATATGTCCGGCTTGCATGGGTAACGTTCGCCTTCCACGCCGGTGATGATGTAATCGCCTGGCGAAATAAACATACGCCCTTCTAGCGTATCGATGTACGGCTTTTTAACGCGACGTAATCCTCGCACGTTCGGCGCAATCTGTTCGTAAGTGAAATCCACGCCATCTTCTAGTCCTGCACGATATACTTCCGCTTCGACTACGACTGGTTTCTTACGGTACTTACTCATTCGTCGTCACCGCCTAGCAGACGAATCGCCACGTCTACCGCGCTTTCTGATTCGCCCGTTCTTCCAGGTTCACTCGAATAATTTGCGAGAATAAACGCCGCCAATCTATCGATTTCATTCGAGCGTGCCTGCGCTTCTTCCAACTCCCGCAATGCCTTCGTGGCTTCCCGCGCTTCTCGCTGCAACGCCTTTAAGCCCGTGAGCGCGTCGGAAATGTCTACGTCCATTTTTACCTTCAATTCTCCGATTGATTTTGCTTCGCGCGCGTTTTGTGCCGCCATGTTCATCGCCTCCTTTTCGGCTATTCGCCGGTTTATTGAAAATAAAAAAGCCCGCCAATTAAGGCGAGCCTAAGTGTGATGTGCGGTCGTCAATCCGCATTTGTCCGCGTCGCTGACGATAATGCATGCGACGGGCAAGGTGTTGTTATCCGGACTATAACCGCTTGGTCTGTGGTAGGCAGTCGCGACGAACTGCGAAAGGTAGTCCGAAATTTTCAATTCAACCTTAGTCCAGACATTTCGCGGAAAAGTAAGCCATAAAACACAAAAAAGCGCCCTACCCTCGAAGGTAGAACGCCTTTAAACCGTTTTATTCAGCATTGTATCCGGCTCTGTATTCCCGCAGTTCATGGTTCTGCCGATAATAGCCAAGTAAGTAATTGTCGCCAAGTGGCGCGTCGGTAAAGTCTGAGGTGTCCATTTCGCCGAGGATTCCGTCGAACCGGCTTAACAAGTAATTTTCGTCGTCGCCAAACTTGTACGCGTATTGCATAAAGTTGTCGTGAAGCTTTTTATACGTAGTAGCAGGCGCTTTCGGAAATTTCTTAAAGTCGCGCTCAGGGACGGACGGCTTGCCCTTCTCGAAAACACGCTCGCCGATTATTGTGCATACGCTTAGTAGCCTTCCAAATAGTAGGTTTCTTTTATCATTAGTCATTATAATATCCTCCTTGTTTTTTAAATAGTAATCGTAAAGTTTAAGAGCATTACCTAGTGGCATGTTCTCAATATTTGACTCGCCTTTAGCAAATTTATTAAGTGATACCTGGCTAACCCCTGTATCTTTGCTAATTTGATAGTTTGTGATGTTTGGGTTAGCAAGTAGTTCCTCGATGGCTTTTTTAATGTCCATGTTATCCTCCTTTGTACAAAGGAGGATTCGCCCTCCCGAGCTTTAAAATTCTTTAACACCATTTGATACATAGTTTTTAAATTTTTTAAACATGTAATTTTTTTCTTGATTATCACGGTTGTCAATCCAAAATTTAGCGTCTGCGTTTGACATGATTTCTGATAATCTCACGAAGCGGTCGTAAGCTTTGTTCATCGATACGACAGCACTCTCAATTCTGCTTTCTGGTACATTTGAGTTTTTAAGCTTATCAAGGTAATTTTTAACTCCTTGCTCTGAAAATAAAGCTTTAACAATCGCATCCACACGTCTTTTCTCGATTGTGTTTTTTCTTCCAGGCAGCTCATTAACCACTTCGTATTCTTCATTCATTAATTCATCTTGTAACACCGCAGCTGCGTTAGCTCTGATTGACTTAGCCCACTTAATTTGCTTCTCGGTACCTTTCAATTCTGGAAAGCTAATTTTGGAGATAGTGCCTTTTACCTTTTCCATAATCTCTACCCCTTTCTTAATTTCTTGCCAAGCCATAGCAAGAGCTTGAGCAAAATACTCTCTCACCTTTCCTCCAAACTTTTTAACTCCTTCTCTTGCGATTTCCCAAGCTCTTACCATGACCTTTTTCATTTTGATTTCCTCCTTTTTTAGTAGTATTTCCTCTTGTCTATAATATACTACATTTAAGTTAAGTATGCAACACTTATTTTAATTATTTTTATAATTTCTTTTCGACAGATGTAGACAAAAGAAAAACCACCCGAAATAACTCCGGATGGTCATCGATAATCTAACGCCTTGCTCCCCGCCTCATTATCCTCGATAGTCCTGCGTTGCCTTTCGCTGTGTATCGGCCGTTCGGTATTCCGTGTTTTCCACGGCGTATCGTCCGTCACTTCCTCGTACAAGCAAAGCGTCGCCAACCGGTCGAGTTGTTCTCGCTCCGGTCGCTTGCCCGTTGCCGCGACGTATTCGTCCGTCAGCGCTTCGATTGCTAAAAATCGATGCTCGCGTGGCAAGTTGCCCGCTTTGGTTTGCGCGTATAGTTCGTCGATGCGTTCGTTTAAATTCATGCCGTTTCCTCCCCGATTTGATAACCTTCGCCCATTCTCGCCCATGCCTCGTACACTCGCGCCACCTTCGCAAGCGCCACCGTTACCAACCGATTGACCGTCTGTTTGCTCACGCGCAACTTGTGCGCCACGTCCACTTGCGCCATGTCGTCGAAAAA
>NZ_JARGEJ010000630.1:0-302 GCF_029211245.1 Robertmurraya sp. DFI.2.37
GGTGGAGTTGGCTATTAAACCTCGTTGCAGGCTCAATATAAACTTCAATCATCCAAATTACACTTATACTAGTCCTTTTGAAGGAGTTTAGTAAATGAGAAAAAGGGTAAATAAAACAGTCTTAGTGTAGAAGCAAGTAGGTCATAAGGATAATAAATGTTGATCCTAAGTGGTACCAATATTAAATTGTTTCAAGTTCTGACAATTGATATCATAAAAATAAAAGAGGAAGTTAGATGGGAGTTGAGGACAGGAACAGAATTATTAATAAATACATACAGGAGCAGAAGGAAGATATTTTA
>NZ_JARGEJ010000631.1:0-302 GCF_029211245.1 Robertmurraya sp. DFI.2.37
AATGGGCTATGGTCATGAATCAACTGTTAATTCATGACCACCTGAAGAATCGTGTAAAGAAGTATCTAGAATAACTTACACACTTTTCTTGACAAACCCGTATGTACTCCTCCATATTTAACTGTTAAGCTTTAGTAACGTTAACAGCTTGTGGTCCGCGTTGACCTTCTTCAATGTCGAAAGTAACCTCTTGACCCTCTTCTAGGGTTTTAAACCATTCGCTTTGGATAGCAGAGTAATGAACGAATACATCTTCTCCACCTTCTACTTCAATAAATCCTAAGCCTTTTTCGGAGTTAAAC
>NZ_JARGEJ010000632.1:0-302 GCF_029211245.1 Robertmurraya sp. DFI.2.37
CTTGAGCTACTGTTTCTGCCGTTGCAAAAAAGGTGAAAGGGGTCGTGATTACTTCATCGCCAACTCCAATATTGAGTGCCTTCAACGCCAAGTAAAGGGCGTCAGTACCATTGCCAACCCCTAATGCATAGGAACAATTTACGTAGGAAGCAATTTGCTTCTCTAACTCCTTACCCTTTTCTCCTAAAATATAAGGGCCACTTTCAAGCACTTCATTAATAGATTTTAAGATTGGTTCACGCAAAATGTTCATTTCTGCCTTTAAATCTACCATTGGAATCATCTAACTACCTCCTTTATTC
>NZ_JARGEJ010000633.1:0-302 GCF_029211245.1 Robertmurraya sp. DFI.2.37
ATGCGGCTTCCCCTGTCACAGCTTCAATTCGTCTCGTACCAGCGCCAATTCCACTTTCAGAAACAATTTTAAACAAGCCGATCACAGAAGAAATCGGAACATGGCAACCACCACATAATTCTAAGCTGTAATCACCAACCTGAACAACGCGGACGATATCACCGTATTTCTCCCCGAATAGAGCCATTGCTCCCATTGCCTTTGCCTCTTCGATTCCTTTATTGTCTATATTTACAGTAAGGCCTCGCCTAATTTTCTCAGTCACGATCGTCTCAATTTGCTCAAGCTCTTCCGCTTTTACT
>NZ_JARGEJ010000634.1:0-301 GCF_029211245.1 Robertmurraya sp. DFI.2.37
GTTTAAAAAATCGTTTAAGTTCCACTTCAGCGGTTTCCGGCGAATCGGAAGCATGAACTATATTCTCTTGAAAGCTCATGCTGTAATCTCCACGGATAGTACCGGGAGCCGCCAGACGTCCGTTAGTAGGACCGGTTAATGTTCTCACTACTTGGACAGCGTCCACACCTTCAAAGCAGCATACAATAACAGGACAAACCATCATTGCATCTTTCACTCGCTGAAAGAACGGCTTTGAACTCAAATGAGCGTAATGTTCGCTAAGCACTTCATCCGTCAACTGAACCATTTTCATTCCGGC
>NZ_JARGEJ010000635.1:0-301 GCF_029211245.1 Robertmurraya sp. DFI.2.37
TTTCTAAAACAAACTGGGTAAAGCACATATACAGGCATTTTCTAAATTGCATAGATTATCATAACGATACTCACATATCATCCATATTAGGCTCCAAAGTCTTGTTGATGAAATATAAGAGATGGGAGAGGGAAACATGAGAATACAAAGCACAAGCGCTAATCATAAAATGAAAAAATAACCAAAAATGGCGAAAAGAAAAAAAGGTTGTGGCTGTGGAAAGAAAAAAACAAGATAATATATAAGCAAGAGCGGTCTGCTAATTTTTTAGCAGGCTTTTTTTATGGTTAGACGTTGTTTA
>NZ_JARGEJ010000636.1:0-301 GCF_029211245.1 Robertmurraya sp. DFI.2.37
GTTTGTGCCGTACAATGTCCTTCTTGTTGAGTTCGATGAAACTGATTCCTTTCACGCCTTTCAGAATTTTTAGTGCCTGTATCAACCCCGAAGTTTGTGAAGATGGTAAGTCTATCTGTGTCATGTCACCTGTTACAATCATTTTGGTGTTCATCCCCATACGGGTGAGGAACATCTTAATTTGCTGGGTGGTGGTATTTTGAGCCTCGTCCAATATCACTACAGCATCATTCAAGGTACGTCCGCGCATAAATGCCAATGGGGCTATTTGAATCACATTCAATTCCATATATTCTTTTAG
>NZ_JARGEJ010000637.1:0-301 GCF_029211245.1 Robertmurraya sp. DFI.2.37
TGAATTAGTAGCTGTTGAGGAAGGGCAACTGATTGGATTGTTAGATATTGAGTACGAAACGAAGGAAGGAAGCGTTTGTTCTAGGGGAACCGGAATTGGTGGGATGATATGGTATATAGCCGTCCATCCTGATTTTCGCAGTTCTGGTGTTGGCGGCAGATTGCTCCAAGAGGCAGAGCGAAGGGCAAGAGCTGAAAATCTTAGCCGTTTAGAAGCATGGACAAGAGATGATGTATGGGTTCAGGCTTGGTATGAAAAGAATAGTTTTAACAAAGTTGATTCCTATTTACATGTTTATCTA
>NZ_JARGEJ010000638.1:0-301 GCF_029211245.1 Robertmurraya sp. DFI.2.37
AAACGGGGTGTACTCTGTTAAATCAACATCTTGGGTGCTCACCACTTCAAGTGATTTTTTATAAGCTTCATATCCTTCATATGAAACGATTGAAACAATAGCAGCTGTAATAAAAACCATTGTACATCTCTTAAACAGTTTACTCTGAGCTTTTCCATAAATCAGGAAAATAATCATTATAATGACGGCAATTGTAAAAATAGGAATAAAATATAAATAAAATGGTTTGTAACCAAGCAATGAAATAAAAATGGTTGTTGCAAATCCCAAAAATCCCAACAATAAAATCGTTAATATTGAG
>NZ_JARGEJ010000639.1:0-301 GCF_029211245.1 Robertmurraya sp. DFI.2.37
GAAAACTTAAAGAGAAAGGGGCAAGCTATGTCAAATAATCAAAAGAAACAACTAACCCCGGTGCAACAAGAATATCAAAAATTGCGAAAAAATCGAGAAATCGACAGACCCGTTTTTAAAAATTGTATAAAGGCCTTTATAACAGGTGGTCTGATTTGTCTTATTGGCCAGGTTATTCATAGAAGGAACGTGGGTCAATTATTGGACTGACGAAAGGTTATCTGGTGGTAACCACTATTTAGTTGAAGCTGATTTAGAAACTTTGCCGCTGTTTGTAAAGGAAGGCTCCATTATTACGCAT
>NZ_JARGEJ010000064.1:0-22182 GCF_029211245.1 Robertmurraya sp. DFI.2.37
ATATCCTAGTTTGCCCCTTAGATATTCCATTACAATTTTTAATTTAAATTCTTCACTATATTTTGCCATACAAAAACACCCCAGAGGTTAGATTTTTAACTCTAACTTCTGGGGTGCAGTACCTAATTTCGACCTTTTGATTCAGCTCTCTTTATTAGATACTCTTTAGTTGGTTAATTTCTCACGAAGAACCATTGGCAATATTCCACCATGGCGATAGTAATCAATTTCGATTTCAGAATCGAAGCGAACGATTGCTTCAAACTCTTTCTTTGTTCCGTCTTCAGCAGTCGCAGTTATTTGAACGAGCTGACGAGGTTTTACATTTTCATCGATATGAACATCAATGGTTTCTTTACCTGTTAATCCAAGAACTTCAGCATTTTCTCCCTCTTTAAATTGAAGTGGAAGAACACCCATAAGTGCAAGGTTTGAACGGTGAATACGTTCAAAGCTTTCAGCAATTACCGTCTTAATTCCAAGTAAGTTCGTCCCTTTAGCAGCCCAGTCACGAGATGATCCCATTCCGTAATCTTTACCAGCAAGTACAACTAGACCTGTTCCTTCTTCTTTATACTTCATGCAAGCATCATATATAGAGGTTACTTCACCGGTTGGCCAGTGAGTTGTGTAACCACCCTCTGTACCAGGTGCGATTTGGTTGCGAATACGAATATTCGCAAATGTACCGCGCATCATTACTTCATGGTTTCCACGACGAGACCCATAAGAGTTAAAGTCACGAATTTCGACACCATTTTCACGTAGATACTTGCCAGCTGGAGTATCCTTACCAATCGCGCCAGCAGGAGAAATATGGTCGGTTGTTACAGAATCTCCAAATTTACCGACAACGCGTAATCCTGATAATGGCTTTACCTCATCCGGATCAGGCTTTAGACCTTCAAAGAATGGTGGGTTTTGAATATACGTTGATTTATCATCAAATGAATATAATGGTTCATTGCTTGTTTTGATTGCGTTCCAACGCTCATTGTCACTAAATACGTTTTCATATTCTGCTTTAAATAGCTCAGGAGTAACAGTGCGACTAACCACTTCATTTACTTCAGCCGTTGATGGCCAAATATCCTTGAAGAAGACATCATTTCCATCTTTGTCCTTACCAAGCGATTCTTTTTGAAGGTCAATATCAACGGTTCCGGCTAATGAATAAGCAACTACTAATGGTGGTGAAGCTAAGTAGTTTCCTTTAACAAGTGGATGGATACGTCCTTCGAAGTTACGGTTACCTGAAAGAACGGATGTTACTAATAAATCGTTATCAGCAATCGCTTTTTCAAGCTCAGGCTTTAATGGTCCTGAATTCCCGATACACGTTGTGCACCCATATCCAACAAGATTATAGCCAAGCTCTTCAAGGTATGGAAGTAATCCGGAATCACGCAAGTATCCTGTTACAACCTTTGACCCTGGTGCTAAGGATGTTTTTACATATTTAGGCACTTCAAGTCCTAATTCTGTTGCTTTTTTTGCTACTAAACCGGCAGCAACGAGAACGTATGGGTTTGATGTATTTGTACAGCTTGTAATTGCAGCAATTGCAATCGCACCTGTTTTCATCGTTACCTCTTCGCCGTTATCCAATTGAACGGTTACTTCTTTTTCCAGCTCAGCTGGTTCTAAACCAAAGCCCTGATTCCCCTGTGGTGCAGTTAAAGCCTTATTGAATTCTGTCTTCATTTGAGAAAGTGGGATTAAATCTTGCGGACGCTTAGGACCAGAAAGATTTGCTTCAATTTCCGCAAGGTTGATTTCAATGACATCAGTGTATATAGGCTCTAAGCTTGGATCAAAGAACAATCCGTTTGCTTTGCAGTATGCTTCAACAATTTGAATCTGCTCTTCAGAGCGTCCAGTTAAACGCATATAATCTAGGGATTCATTGTCTACTGGGAAGAATCCACAAGTAGCCCCATACTCAGGAGCCATATTTGCAATGGTTGCACGATCAGCTAATGGAAGTGAGACAACGCCAGGACCGAAGAATTCTACGAATTTCCCTACTACTCCATGTTGACGTAGCACTTGTGTTACTTTTAGGGCAAGGTCTGTTGCTGTTGCTCCGTTAGGAAGTTCGCCTGTTAACTTAACACCAACTACTTCAGGAACTGGGAAGTATGAAGGTTGTCCGAGCATTCCTGCTTCAGCTTCAATACCGCCAACGCCCCATCCAAGAACGCCGATTCCATTGATCATTGTTGTATGAGAGTCAGTACCGACTAATGAATCTGGGAATGTTTCAAATTCACCATTTTCACCAGCAACTGCATGAACAACATTTGCTAAAAACTCTAAGTTTACTTGGTGAACAATACCTGTTGCAGGCGGTACTGCACGGTAGTTATCAAATGCTTTTTGTGCCCAGCTTAAGAACTGATAACGTTCAGCATTACGTTCAAATTCAAGATCCATATTCACTTGAAGTGCATTAGCTGTTCCATATTTATCTACCTGTACAGAGTGGTCAATTACTAAATCAACTGGTTTTTCAGGATTGATTTTATCCGGATTCCCACCAAGGTCAGCCATTGCCTTCCGAAGTGATGCAAGATCAACAACTGCAGGTACACCAGTAAAATCCTGAAGGATGACACGTGAAGGCTTGAATGGTACATCGACTTCCTTTACCTCATCCGTCCCCCATTTTGCTAAGTTTTCAACATGCTCTTTTGTAATCACACGGCCATCATATTGACGAAGCACTGATTCTAGTAAAACTTTGATAGAATATGGTAGTTTTGAAATGTTACCAATCCCAGCTTCTTCAAGTGCGCCTAATTTGTAATAGTTATAGCGCTTTCCATTCAGCTCAAATGATTTGCGAGCGCTATAAACATCGTTTTTTGACATATGAATTCCCCCTCATCATCATATACCGCTTTTGAAAAGTTTGAATATTTGCTCCCATCCGAACTTTTCTACAATCCCTATATTAATACAGTCTTCTACATAAGTAAATAACAAGAAAGTTATCGTTTTTGATAAGTTTTTCTTATTTTATTTCAGATTTACAGTGTAAATAGGGTGAAAATACAATTTATTTGTTAATTTTAAAAAAAGAGAAACGAGTCGTTGTTATTACAAAATAGTGTTTATACTTTTTTTACAAGAATTTTGTATGCCTAGGCAAAGATAGGAAAAAGTAAAAAATGGAGGTGACTTGAATTGGTTAAGAGAAGAGCGAATCATATTATTGAGGGAATGAACGCAGCTGGTGCTCAAGGAAAAGGAGCTGGTTATCATGAAGCGCAAGCGAATGAACCATTGACAGCAGCTCAAAAACAAAACAATAAAAAACGTAAGAAGAATCAATAATTTATTACTATTAAGGTGTTCGGCGCAATGATTGGCGATACATTCGCCCAATGCGCCGAGAGCACTAATATTTATGGTAATCCTGCTTTCATGTCATTCCAACAGCAAGTTGCTGTTCTTCTTTTTAATGGTTTTGTTAAACAATATGGTTGAGAGAACAATTTTTGGCTCATTTCGTGTGAAACTTTTATTTCACACGCCTTTTTAATATTCCGCTTCGTTTACCTCATTTGCAATCGCTGTAACATCTTGTCGAAATTGCTCAAGCTGTGATTTCTGATGTTCTGAAGCAACCTCTAATGCATTCTCTATTTGCTGTAATGCTTCATTTATTTCTTCCTTTAGATGTTTGAGCTGGTGCCCGTAACTAGCACTATCTTTCACGATTTCATGGTAAAGTTCCTGCGCCTCATTCACTCCTTGTTGAGCTGCTTGAAACGCTTGCTGCTTATTTTTATGATACGGCAATGTTGAATACTCCCTTCATCTATAAAATTCTTCTACGATAAGGTTTATGAAATTATGTCTTCTCTCGTTAAAATGTACAACCTTACATGAAAATATGCGGAATAATTGAAAGGTAAAGGCAGCATTCTAATACTAGGAGGGATAAGTGGTATGAATAAAAATGATGGAAATGATATACGGAAAAAAGCTCCAAAGGGAGAAAATTCAAGTCAGCCAGAGCCGTTAAGTGGTTCGAAAAAAGTTAAAAATCGCAACCACACGCGTCAAAAGAACAACCAGCATCATGACATGTAAGTATAAAAAACAGAGCGTTATAAAAAATTCGAATCGTTGAACCCGGTTGGACGTCTTGTTCACTTGCTAATTTCACTGTCAAATTTGCCTAGGACTACTTGTTGTGTGCAAAGCGAGAAAATGGACTGAAATCTTAAAGTGATTTTCAGTCCATGGTTTTCTTTACATTGAAACTAATGCTTCTAAGAGAATGTTTTCTTCTTCCTTCGTAATGCAACGAAGATCGATAAGGGTTTCTTCCTTTTGGGTTCTAACGATGATCGCGGGATTATGTTCAGTCCGTAACTTAGAAGCTAATTTTTCAGCTGAATAAGCATGATGCTGTAGCACTAAAACAAATGTTGGTAGTTTTACCTCTGGCATCGTCCCTCCTCCTACCTGGCTTTCATCCTCAGCAAGTCGAATTGAATATGAAGCAGTTCGTTTTTGCAATTCATTTATAAACTGAATGGCTCGTTCTTTTATTTCTTCTTTAGTCGTAAGTAAGTCTCGAACAACAGGGATATTTTTTAGCGCGCTTTCCCCAAGTAAATAGTCCATTAAAGTGCCTTCTAACGCTGCTAAAGTCATTTTATCGACACGAACAACACGTGCCAGTTGATTTTTCTTTAATCGCTCAATAAGCTGTTTCTTTCCTACAATAATCCCGGCTTGGGGGCCGCCAAGAAGCTTGTCGCCACTAAAGGAAACTAGATCAGCTCCTCTTTTTAATACTTCACTTACAACCGGCTCTGAACCGATTCCATGCTGCTGATAATTATAGAGTGCGCCACTTCCTAAATCCTCATAAAAAATAAGATCGTCGCGCGTTTTTGTTAATATAGTTAGCTCTTCAGTTGAGACGGATTTCGTAAAGCCAATTACCTTAAAGTTGCTTGTATGAACTTTCATGACCATCGCAGTGTTCTCATTTAAAACACGTTCATAATCGAATAAATGGGTTTTGTTCGTTGTTCCTACTTCAACAAGGGTAGCTCCACTTTCTTCCATAATAGATGAGATTCGAAAGGAACCTCCAATTTCGACTAGTTCTCCACGAGAGACAATAACTTCTTTGTTTGCAGCTAATTCCCGCAAAACGAGAAACACGGCTGCCGCGTTGTTATTAACTACCATCGCAGCCTCTGCTCCGGTTATGTCTTTGATCAAAGCCTCTACATGATAATGGCGAGAACCCCTTTCTCCTTCGTTAAGATTGTATTCTAAATTGGAATATGACTGCGCTGTTTCCACTACATGTTCAATTGCTTTATTACTTAAGCGTGCTCTTCCTAAATTCGTATGTAAAATCGTTCCAGTTCCATTGATGACTTTTTTTAATGTATATTGAAACTGAGCATGTAATTTTTTTTGTAATATGTTAAATAAGTCTTCACAAAAGTCAACGCTGTCTGGCAGTGGCCCATTCCAAGTCTCTGCTAAAATTTGCGTTCGGGTCTCCTCAAGTACTGCTTTTAGCATTGTTGTCAAATGTCCTTCATGTATTGTAAATGCATCAAGTAAATTGATAAAACGAGGATCTTTTTGCAATTCATGGATCGGTGGTAAAAAACGAACAGTTTTCTTCATCAAAATTCCTCCATCATCTTCTATCACCCTCATTATATCATTTTAATTTATGACCATTATGAAAAAAATTGTGCAATTTTCGGTAGTCATTAGAGCCCGATAGTTAGTCTAATTCCAGTAAAAATTGAAATAACAAAAATCACGCCAACCTTTAGTCATTCTCTCCTGCTGTTATATTGTTCCAAATGAGAATTACCTTATGGTAGATAAGGGGAGTTAACTGGTGGCATTTGCTTTATGGATATGAAAAATTTGGTATGAACCAATTTACCGCTTATTAAATTCATGAAAAAGCCCTATTGTAGGGCTTTTTCATTGCATGCACTCGATTTTTTTAATCACTTCGGAATTTTTTGGAAAAACACCAGTTTCGAGTTTGGAATAAATCGTTTTACCGTTGACAGTTATTTCAAAAGCACCACCAGAACTTGGAATAAGTTGCATCTCTTTTATATTTGCACGAAAATGGCTAAATAAATCTTCCGCGAAACTCGCGGCTTTCGGTGCATAGTTTCATTGCATACAAAATTCAACAGCAATAGAATAGCTTTTCATAATCCCTCTCCTTTCACAAAAAATTCACAAAAAGTTCACTTTCTATTTTAAAATAATTACGGTTAATTTGCTATTTTAATAAAAATAGTACTTAATACCCTTGTTCGATTTATTAAGTAGTTCAAAATACCTTATTTTTTGAAGAAATTTTATTTTAATTCTTTTTTTCGTTGTGAATGGCATTCACAGCCTATTCTTCATTTCGTATAATTACAGTCAGTAAGATAAATATTAATGCGAAGGAGTTTTGTAAATGGCAAAAGAAGGATCTTTCTCTATCAAGGTAAACAAAGCAACTAAGACAATTGATTTGGTGGTTGTAGGAACATTTACTCCTGAACAAGTGCAAGAGTTTCTAGCAGATTATTCTGCAAAAGTAAAAAGTATAGATCCTAAGGAATATACGTTAAATGCTGATTCAACAGATATGGATGTTTTAACACAAGAAATGGTTCCTGCGATGGAAAACACGATTCGCATGTATCAGCAGTCAGGATTTCAAAAATTGGTTGTTACTATAAAGAAAAGTCCAATCTTAAAAATGCAGTTAAATAGAATCTTTAAAAATACGAATTTCACAAATGCTGAAGTAAAAGAAATTTAAAAGCTTTTAATGCAAAAAGAACGATTTGAAATACTCTTATTATTTAGTTTTAACAAAGAAAAATTAAATAAGATTGATTGATTTGGCCGACAAGACTCTCGTGGTCTTGTTTTTTAATTTATGGGAGGTTGTAATTTAAATATGACAAATATTAAAATAAAAGACATTGCTATCTATCATCCTTCTAATGCTGTTGAAAATGATTATTTTTTTGAACATTTTAAGAGTAGAGGAAATGATTCTAAACATTTTATTGAAAATATCCTCGGTCGCAAATCTCGATATATGATTGATAATGACAATGAAAATAGTTTAACAATGGCTTATGAAGCGTCAAAGCTTGTCTTGGAAAAATCCCATCTTTCAGGTGAAGATTTAGATATGATTATATTCTCCTCACAAACACCTGAATATTTAGCTACTTCGAATGCGATACAGCTTCATCATAAATTACATGGCAAACATAGTACTTTAACAATGGATACAAATGCTAATTGCGCCGGGATGCTTGTTGCAATTGATCAAGCTTCACGCTATATGCAAGCTAACCCTTTTGTTCAAAAAGCTCTTGTTGTCGGTTCTGATTATAATACATTAATGGCTAATCCGGATGAAGAAATTTCATTTGCTAATTTTGGTGATTCAGCATGTGCTATTATTTTGGAAAAAACGGAGGAAGAGACTGGTTTCATTGATTCAATATACTTTACAGATTCTGTTACCTATAGCAATACGAACTTCCCTCGTACAGGTCTTTCGAATGCCATTAAAAAAAATGAAGAGCAATCAATGGTATGGGTACCCTTTGATGGGAGTATTGCGATGCCTCCAACCTATCAGATGTTTGAAACTATGCTCTCACGTAATAACATGACCATTACTGATTTAGATGCCTATTGTTTTTCCCAATTTTCGATTAGTAATATTAAGACCATTCAGGAGCATTACCAATTAGATGAAGATAAGCTCATGTACGTAGGAGACCGTTTTGGCTATACAGGCACTACTAGTCCCCTCCTTGCTCTATACGATGGAATTGAGAATGGAAGGATTAAAAGAGGAGATAAGATTCTGTTCTGGACGATTGGTGGTGGCTATCAATTAGTAGCCCTATTAATGAAATACTAGTATATAGAGATGAACATTTAAGCAGCCTCAATTATTATGAAATCAAGTGACAAAGAGTTATACTTGATTATGGAGGTGGACAATGTGAGTAAAGAAGAAGTTATTCGCCTTACTTCCTTATCTAGTAAAGCTGGTTGAGGCTGTAAAATTGGTCCTGAGGACTTAACGCAAGTTTTGCGTTTATTACCGAAGCACGATCCGATCCCTGAATTAATCGTAGGTCATGAAACATCTGATGATGGCGGTGTGTTTAAATTAACCGACGAAATTGCACTTGTGCAAACATTGGACTATTTTACACCGATTGTTGATGATGCATATATGTTTGGTCAAATTGCAGCGGCTAACGCATTAAGTGATGTATACGCTATGGGTGGTACGCCAAAGACGGTCTTGAATATTGTTGGTTATCCGGTGAAAAAGCTTGGTCCAGATATTCTTGCTGATATATTGCGAGGAGCTAGTGATAAAGTAGTTGAATCTGGAGCTGTTACGATCGGTGGGCATTCAATTGATGATCAAGAACCAAAGTTCGGTCTTTCTGTTACTGGCCTCGTCCATCCAGAGAAGGTTTGGAAAAATGTTGGTGCTAAGCCTGGAGATTTGCTTGTATTGACGAAACCACTTGGTGTCGGCATTATGACGACAGGGATTAAAAGAAAAGCGGTCACAGTAGAACAGGAAAAAAATGTTACAAAAGTGATGGCAACTTTAAATAAACAGGCTGCAGAACTTCTTCATCCCTTTTCTCCGCATGCAGTTACAGATGTTACAGGGTTTGGCTTACTCGGACATGGAAGTGAAATGGCTAGAGGAAGCAATGTGAGCTTTGAGATTTCCTACAGCTCTGTACCAGTGCTTGCGGGTACTTATGAGTTAGCCAAACTAGGAATTATTCCAGGTGGCTCGAAATCGAATCATAACTGGCTTGAAAATGATGTGTATTATGAAGGTTTGGAGCTCGAAGAACAAATGATCTTATGCGATGCGATTACCTCAGGGGGACTACTCGTATCATTGCCTGCGGATAATGCGACAGCTTATTTATCTGCTTTACATGAGCACAAGCTGTTTGATGCGGCAATTGTTGGGAAAGTAAGAGAAAAACAAGAAAAGCTTATTTATGTAAAAAGGTGAAATCCTGGTGATTTCACCTTTTTATTGTTATTTATGAAATGATAATTTTCGTTGTGATCGGCAATTCTTTTAATGAGTAGATCTGCGTTAGCGCAAGGAGTTAAAGCAGAATCCACTTCAGGCACCTGTTAAAATTAATATGATAAGTCCAACAGGACCTTCCTGTTATTGAAAGAATAGCCCTCTTTATCGTTGTGAAGCGATGACGAAGATAAATTGCGTTTTACTTATTATTAAAGCTAACAGCAATTTCAGCTCCAAGGCGAGCATTATTTTTAACTAATTCAATATTGGTTTCAAGACTTTTTCCACCTGTTAATTCTTTAACTTTTGCCAGTAGAAATGGTGTAGATTCCTTCCCTGTAATCTGATTTTCTTCCGCTTCCTTAAGTGCCTTATTGATCACATCTGTTATTACCTTTTCATCCATTGCGTATTCTTCAGGAATCGGGTTTGTAATGACAACTCCCCCTTTTAAATTTAATTCCCATTTCGCTTTTAAAGTATCCGCAATTTCTTCTGCTTTGTCTGCACGGAAGTTAACAAAATATTCGCTTTCTCTAGTATAGAACGCAGGAAGCCGCTCTGTTTGGTAGCCAATAACAGGCACGCCCTTCGTTTCTAAATATTCCATTGTTAATCCCAAATCTAGAATAGATTTTGCTCCAGCACAAACGACAGCGACATTCGTGTTCGCTAATTCCTCTAAATCAGCAGAAATATCCATTGTTGTTTCAGCACCGCGATGTACGCCGCCGATTCCTCCTGTTACAAAAATGCGAATCCCTGCCAAGTCAGCACATATCATTGTTGCAGCAACTGTTGTTGCTCCTTTTTGTTTTGTTGCAATTAAATAAGGAATGTCTCGGCGAGATGCCTTTGCCACATCTTTGCTTTGACCGAACATTTCTAATTCTTCGTCAGACAAACCGATTTTGATTTTCCCGTCTAAAATAGCTATTGTTGCTGGGACTGCTCCGTTATCACGTATGATTTGTTCGACCTCACGAGCAGTTTTAACATTTTGTGGATATGGCATGCCATGGGAGATAATCGTTGACTCTAAAGCGACGATTGGTTTTCTTTGTTCTTGAGCTTGCTTTACTTCTTCTGATAAAACGATATATGATTTCATTATATTTCCTCCATGTCTGTCTGTAATTTTGTAGCCGAAAGATCCTCTCGAACAGTGTGTGGGGATTGCAATGTTTTTAATGCATTGATCGTTCCGGCCCTTCCGATTTCTTTGATGCTCTTCCCTTCAAGCCATGAATAGACAACAGCTGCTGAGAAAGCATCACCTGCGCCTGTCACATCAATAACCTCATTCGTTTCGAGTGCTGGTATATAGAGTATTTCTTCTCGATTTCCAATAAGAGCACCGTCTTTTCCATTTGTAATAATGACATTTTTGATTCCTAAGGAGAGCCAGTTTTCTAAAGCATCGCTCCAATCCTTAGCATCTTTAATCTCTCTATTAAAATAAGCTTCGGACTCGTCGCGATTCGTGATTAGCCATGTGACATCTTGTAAATTTTTGGGTAGTCGTTTCATTTTTGGAGATGATACAGGAATAAGAATTAAATCCTTATGATTCTCCCTGGAAAATTGGCAAAGATAATCGAGTCCTTCTTTTGGTGTATTTAAGTCGGCGATGATACATTTTGCTTGTCTTAATAAGGATTGATGATTTTCCAACAATTTTGGTGTAATAAATTCATATACTTCCATATCAGCAAGGGCCATGATCATCTCACCCGTTTCTTCTAAAATGGCCGTATATGAGCCTGTTGAAGCTTTGGAAATTTGTGAAACAAAATCTAAGTTCATATACGGGGCTGAAACCTCTTTAATAAAACGCCAATCGGAATCCTGTCCACTACAAGTGATTAATGAAACATTCAGCCCAAGTCTTCCTAAATTTTCAGCGATGTTCCGTGCCACACCTCCAGCGCTTTGTGTCGATTTGCAGGGATTTGACGTTCCAAACTGGGCTTTCTCTTTAACATGGAACTTCCGATCAATATTCGCTCCACCGATGCAAACTATCGGTTCATCCTTGGATAACACGTAGGCACGACCAAGAATATGGCCCTTTTTGATCAGTCCTGAAATTAAGTTTGCTACAGTTGGTCGAGATATGGATAAAGCTTTTGCTAGATCCTGTTGGGAGATATACGGATTTTTCCGTATCAGTTGGAGAAGGTATTTCTCCTTTTCTGATAGTGGTTCTGCCATACTTCCACCTCCTTTTGCTTCAAACAAAAGTTTGTTATTGTTAAACTTTTGTTTATATTGTAGCGTTAAAAATGAAAAAAAGCTAGAGTTATTTATCTCCTCTCTAGCATTTTTCAAATGAGCCAATATTATACAGTGCCATAAGCGCAAAAAAGCAAGCGTATTCACATACACTTGCAATAATATAGTAGATTTATAATTTTGAACGAAGCTGTTCTAACATATCATTGGTCATTTGTTTTAAATCGAATATTGCCTTAAACCCCCATTCTTCCTTCGCGGCAGTTGCGTCAATGGAGTTTGGCCAACTTTCAGCGATTTGCTGGCGAACAGGATCGACTTGATAATTTAATTCAAAATTCGGTATATGGCTGCGGATCTCGTTTGCGATTTCTTCTGGATCGAAGCTCATCGCCGTGACATTGAAAGCGTTGCGATGCTTTAATCGAGTGGGATCAGCTTCCATTAATTGAATGATCGCGTTTAAAGCATCTGGCATGTACATCATATCCATGTAAGTACCTTTTGCGATATAAGACGTATATTGTTGTTTACGAAGTGCTTCATAATAGATTTCAACTGCATAGTCAGTAGTCCCTCCGCCTGGAGGGGTAACGTAGGAAATTAAACCAGGAAATCTTAAGCTCCGCGTATCAACTGAGAACTTATGAAAATAGTAATCGCAAAGCAGCTCACCAGCTACTTTATTAACACCATACATCGTTGTCGGGTGCTGAATGGTGACCTGTGGTGTAGCATCCTTCGGTGTTGACGGTCCAAAGGCACCAATAGAGCTTGGTGTAAAAAATTGACAATTTAATTCTCTTGCTGTTTCTAAAGCGTTTACAAGTCCGCCCATATTTAAATTCCATGCGAAAATAGGTTTTGTTTCTGCTGTTGCTGAAAGTAATGCTGCAAGGTGAATAATGGTATCCACTCTAAACTTTTTGGCGATATCATACATGCGAAACTGATCTGAAACATCGAGTATTTCAAATGGTCCATCTGTTTCTTCCGTTTTGCGAATATCTGTAGCAATTACATTATCTCTACCATATATTTCTCTTAACTTAAGCGTCAATTCAGAACCAATTTGCCCTAATGCACCAGTAATTAATATTCGTTTCATTGCTATTGTCCTCCACCCTTTGCCTTACTACATCCTTATTTGTCACAACCTAGAAAATGTTAGATCAGCGCCATTTCCTTTCCGACCTTTTCATAAATCGAAAGTGCTTGATCAAGCATTTCCTTTGTATGGGCTGCAGTTGGCATATTTCTAACTCTTCCGGTTCCTTTAGGAACAGTTGGAAATACAATTGATTTGGCATATACACCTTCTTCATTTAGACGTTGACTAAATTTCTGTGTTTTTACTTCATCGCCAATAATGCACGGTGTAATTGGGGTTTCGCTCTCGCCGATGTCAAAACCAAGCGCTGCTAGCCCTTTTTTTAAGTAATCAGCATTTTCCCATAAGCGCTCATTAAGCTCTGAGCTTTCCATTAAAATGTCAATCGCTTTTATACTTGCGGCAACATCTGCAGGTGTTAAAGAAGTGGAGAAAAGAAATGGTCTGCTCCGCACTTTTAACCAGTCAATCAATTCTTGCTTTCCTGCCACATACCCACCTACAACTCCGATTGCTTTAGATAATGTACCGATTTGGAAATCGACTTTATCTGATAGGTTAAAATGTTTAACAGTACCTGCTCCTTTGCCGAGGACACCGGACCCATGTGCATCATCCACATATGTGATTAAGTCAAATTTTTCAGCGATTTCGACAATTTCCAGTAGTTTCGCGATATCTCCATCCATTGAAAAGACACCATCTGTAATAACCATTACTTTATTAAATTGCCCAGATTCAGATGCTTCTTTTGCTTTCTCATGTAAATCATTCATATCAGAATGATTGTAGCGAATAATTTTTGCCTTAGATAAACGACAGCCATCAATGATGGAAGCGTGGTTTAATTCGTCTGAAAGAATCGCATCGTTTTTATCCATTACCGCACTTATCGCAGCCATATTACAATTAAAGCCCGATTGGTAGGCAATAGCAGCTTCTGTATTTTTAAATTTTGCTAACTTTTCTTCTAAAGAAAGATGTAATTGTAATGTACCGTTGATCGTTCGAACCGCACCTGCACCAACACCAAATTTTTCGATTGCTTCTAAGGCGGCATTTTTCAGTTTTGTATCAGTGGCTAAGCCTAGATAGTTATTAGAGGACAGATTAATCAGCGATCTACCATTAATTTTAATGATGGGACCGTTTGCACTTTCGAGGGGATCAATGACATTGTAAAGTCCTTTTTCTTTTAATTCCTGCAAATTTGATTGTAAAAAAACGTTTAATTTTTTGCTCGACATGATAGCTTACCTCCTTATTTTCGCGAAAACTTGAAATACATTTGTCTTTTCTAGAAGGACAATAAAATATTTGTATTGTCCTTGATACGAAAGGCTTCGTATACCATTACTTTAACATATATTTTTTGTTAGTACACCTATAACGGACAAAAAACTATGTTAAAATTCTTTTTCCAAATGTTGAATCAAACCCAAAAGATCTAGTCTTGAATGGCGGAATTTAGTATGATAGATAAAGTGATTATATTCATGGATATGACATTGAAAAAGAAATTGAACAAGTGAGGATAGATTTATGAGCCTATTAACAGTTGAAAAATTGAGTCATACATTCGGGGATCGCACCCTGTTTAAAGATGTTTCTTTCCGTTTGTTAGCCGAAGATCACGTCGGTCTTGTCGGTGCAAATGGAGTTGGAAAATCGACTTTAATGAATATTATAACGAAGCAGTTAATTCATGATTCCGGGAAGGTTGAATGGACACCTGGCGTCCATTATGGTTATCTTGATCAACATACGGTATTAACACCCGGTAAAACAATTCGCGATATTTTAAATGATGCCTTTCTTCCATTGTTTGAGGAAGAGAAGAAATTAAATGAAGTAACGGCTAAAATGGGAGATGCGACTCCAGAAGAATTAGAAACTTTGTTGGAGCAGATGGCTGCAATTCAAGACCGCCTTGATGCTGGTGATTTTTATAATCTTGATATAAAAGTTGAAGATGCAGCTAGAGGACTTGGATTAGATGCGATTGGGTTGGAGCGGGATGTGACGGCGCTTAGTGGCGGACAAAGAACGAAGGTACTATTAGCAAAGCTTTTGTTAGAAAAACCCCAGGTGCTTTTGTTAGATGAACCAACAAACTTTTTGGATGTCGAACATATTCGCTGGCTTGCAGGTTATTTGAAAGAATATCCGCATGCCTTCATACTAATTTCTCATGATACAGAATTTATGAACCAAGTTTCAAATGTTATTTTTCACCTTGAGTTTTCAAAAATGAATCGTTATACTGCAACCTATGAAAAATTTCTGGAATTAGCTGAAATCAACAAAAACCAACATATTAATGCTTATGAGAAACAACAAGAATTTATTAAAAAGCAGGAAGAGTTTATTGCGAAGAATAAAGCGCGTTATTCAACGACAGGGCGCGCAAAAAGTCGTCAGAAACAGCTTGAAAGATTAGAAAGGATTGAACGTCCGGAAACTGCGGTCAAACCGACATTCTCTTTTAAGGAATCACGTAGCAGTTCACGCTATGTATTTGAAGGCACGGATTTTGAAATTGGCTATGACCAGCCGTTATTACCAAAGATGTCTATGACCATTGAACGCGGTGAAAAAATCGCCATTGTTGGTTGTAATGGCGTCGGTAAATCAACGTTATTAAAAACAATGCTAGGAGTCATTAAACCCTTAAGTGGAAAACTTGAAAGAGGCGATTTCCTCTTCCCTTCTTATTTTGAGCAGGAAGTTAAGGCGAAGGATATTACGCCTATTGATGATGTATGGAATGAGTTCCCAGGAATGGATCAGCACCAAGTAAGAGCTGCCCTTGCTCGTTGCGGGTTGAAGAATGAACATATCTCAAGACCTATGAACCAATTAAGCGGCGGTGAGCAGGCGAAAGTGCGTCTGTGTAAACTGCAAATGCACGAAAGTAACTGGCTTCTCTTTGACGAACCAACGAACCATCTTGATATTGATGCGAAGGCTGAATTAAAGCGAGCTTTAAAGGAATATAAAGGGACAGTTGTACTCGTTTGTCATGAACCAGATTTTTATGAAGATTGGGTCACAAAAATCTGGGATGTTGAAAAATGGGCGCAGCAATTGTTGTAACGGTAGTTCAATTTTCTTAAAAATAGTAAAGCGAGTGGAGAGAAATGAAATTGTTCTCCTTCACTTGCTTTTTTGTTTGCGCAAAATGCTATTGATTTCCACGTTACTTTATAGCTTTCACCCACTATAAATCCCTTTTTTTATATCGGAAAAATAGTTTATTCTTAATTGTAATTATCGATAATATAGATATGAACATACCGAAAATCTCTATTAATTCACTGTTGAATCCACTATAATTACATTGGTCAAGAATTAAACAGCAGGAGGATAAAAAATGAAAAAACGATTAATTTTATCTTTTTCTCTATTAATAGTGCTTGCTCTTTCGGCATGCTCACAAAACGATAAAGAAGAAACAGAAGTAGATTCCAATAAAGTTTTTAATATTGGCGCTATTCCCGACCAAAATGCAGCGGAGTTAAATAGAAGCATGGAGCAAATTGCTGAGTATTTGGCAAGTGAAACAGGATTAGATGTCAAATTTGTTCCATCAGTTGATTACGCTGCTCTCGTTACTGCTTTTGAGCGTGGAGAAGTTCAACTTGCATGGTTTGGCGGCTTAACAAGTGTACAAGCAATGAGCCTTGTTGAAGGTGCAGAAGCGATTGCACAAAGACCTCGAGATGAAGAATTCCATTCTGTTTTTGTGGCGCAAAAAGACCTGAAGCTCGACGGGATTGAGGATATTAAAGGATTAAGCTTCACTTTTGGGAGTGAAAGCTCGACATCTGGCCATTTAATGCCGAGATATTATATGTTAGAAAATGGAATTGAACCTGAGGAAGATTTAGCAGGTGAACCGAATTATTCAGGCTCACACGATAAAACTTATAAGTTAGTAGAGTCGGGAACCTTTCAAGCAGGAGCATTAAATGAAGCTGTTTGGGAAGGTGCTGTAAAAGAAGGTAAAGTGGATCTCAACAAAGTAGATGTATTTTATACTACACCGGCTTACTATGATTATAATTGGACAATAAATACGGTTGATGATGTATTTGGAGCAGGCACAAAGGAAAAAGTAAAAAAGGCCCTTCTTTCAATGGGTGAAGCACAAAAAGAAATGCTGGATATCTTTGAAACAGATAAATTTATCGAAACATCAAATGAAAATTATGATGCCATCGAAAAAGTGGCAAAGGAACTAGGTATTATTAAGTAAAGCAACGAAGTAATTGGGGTGAGGATGCAGTGGCATCTAGCAATATTATCGAAGCGAGAAATTTAAGGATTCAGTTTGAAGGGAAGATAGCCTTATCTTCCCTCTCTTTCTCTATTAAAAAAGGTGAAAAAGTAGCTTTAATTGGTCCAAGCGGTTCTGGGAAAACAACCCTCCTTAATACGCTAGCCACCTTTATCAAGCCGGATGAAGGCGAATTATGGCTAGATCAATTAAGCTTTAAGGAAATGCAAAATCGAAAAATGCTTGCAAAAAAAATTGGGATGATTCGTCAACAATTTGATTTAGTCGACCAATTGCCTGTCATTCACAATGTTTTAGCAGGAAAGCTTGCCGATTGGGGTTTATTTAAATCCCTCCTCTCTTTAATCTATCCGCAAGAGAAGATTTTGGCGATGAATGCATTGGAACGAGTTGGTTTAGGAGATAAATGGTCAGAAAAAACGTTAAATTTGTCTGGTGGTGAACAACAGCGTGTTGCTCTTGCTCGCCTCCTCGTCCAAAAACCAGAAATTATTTTGGCGGATGAACCAGTCGCATCACTTGATCCTGCAAGAGCCGAAGATGTGTTAGCGATATTAACAAAGCTGGTACATGAAGAAAAACAAACATTAATTACGAGCTTGCATTCGGTTGAATACGCTAAGAAATTTTTCACTCGCATCATTGCTTTGAGAGATGGAATGATATACTTTGACTTACCCGCTCACGAGGTGAGTGCAAAGGATTTGGCCTCCCTTTACGTGTTAAAGGAGAAAGTGTAATGAGGACGGAGCTTTTCAGCACACACAAAAAAACGTATCTTACACTTATTTTAATCGGGGTATTTATTTGGAGTTTATTAGCTGTTAATTGGGATAAAGATCTTTTCCATTCCGGTGGATTAAGCACTCTCTTCCAGATTTTAGAAGCACTGTTTCAGCCTGATTTATCGAAGGAGATTATCCTACTGGCAATTCAATCTACTTGGAACACCTTATCCTATGCAGTGGCAGGAGTTGGACTTGCTATTGTCATAGCTTTTATTCTCGGAATACTAGCATCGGGGATATTTTTTGAAGCTGGACCGCTCGGTTCCCTTTTTAAAACGATTTTTCGGGGAGTTCTTGGATTTCTAAGAGCGATTCATGAATTAGTATGGGCATGGTTATTTGTCGCATCATTCGGTCTTAGTCCTTTTGCTGCTATTTTCGCCCTTGCTCTCCCCTTTGGCGGAATATTAGGGAGAATTTTCGCAGACATGCTTGCAGATGTTCCGGAAGAGCCTATTCAAGCTTTGAAATCAACTGGTGCATCAAGATGGCAATTGTTTTTTTACGGTTACTTTCCGATTGTGAAAACTGGAATGCTGAGCTATACGATGTACCGGTTTGAATGTGGGATACGTTCTTCCGCGATCATGAGCTTTGTCGGCCTTGGCGGACTAGGATATCAAATTCAACTGTCTCTCGATGATTTACATTACGATGAGGTCTGGACTTTTATTTTCTTTTTAATTGTTATAGTTGTCTTAATCGATTGGTGGAGCAGTCAATTAAGACATAAATTGACTCATTCCACTAAACATTGGTTTATTCCTTTTTCCTCCTTTCTTACAGTTGGCCTGCTGGTAGGAGCATGGTGCTATATTTATTTTATCGATAGAGCAAGCATAATAGAGCTTTTTTCAGCAAAAAATCTAGAGTTTGCCAAGAAGTTTTTTGCCAATATGTTTGGTTTAGGTGATGAATATCCGGCTTTTTTTAATAGAGAAAGCTGGAAGACAGCGATTTCCTTGACCTATGATACGTTGCGGATGAGTATCATGGCGATCGGTTTTTCCACTGTGCTCATGTTTTTGACCGTTTTGCCTGCTGCGAGGAATGTTGCGAATGGAAAATTAACTTTAACAAGGCGTTGGTATAACTGGGCCTCCTTCGCAATCATTCGTGTCAGCTATATATTTAGTAGGGCAATCCCTGAATTGGTTTGGGCGATGATGATCATCTTTATATTTAAACCTGGGATTTTACCTGGAGCCATTGCATTAGCGCTCCATAATTTTGGTATATTGGGAAAACTATGTGCTGAAGTTGTAGAGGATTTGGATGCTAGACCCATTCGCCATTTAGCTTCATCCGGTGCAGGCAAGGGGCAAATACTAATGTACGGTGTCCTCCCTTCTGTCCTCCCACAATTTCTTACGTACATTCTTTATCGCTGGGAGGTTATCATGAGGACGACAATCATTGTTGGTTTCGTTGGTGCTGGAGGACTTGGTCAGCAATTTAAGCTCAGTATGAGCTTCTTCCACTATTCCGATATAACGTTGCTGCTCTTCTGTTATATAATCCTTGTTTGGGCCGCTGATTTTATATCTGAATGGGCCAGAAGGACAGCAAAATAAGGAAAATCGTCGTGTTGTCATTTGGGCAATGCGATGACTGGTTCGTCCAAAATGAAGAAAAGGCATTGAAAGGATTATCTCTCGATGCCTTTTGCCGATATTCTAAAAGAGAGCCTCTGGCTCTCTTTCTTTATGCATCAAATACTTCGACCTTCTCCATCACATCGCCTTGTTTATGGTTAAGAACGGTCTCCATTCCGGAAGTGACTTTGCCAAAAACAGTGTGAACGCCATTTAAATGTGGCTGAGGTTCATGAACAATGAAGAATTGACTCCCGCCAGTGTCTTTTCCAGCATGAGCCATTGATAAAGATCCTACTTCATGTTTATGAGGGTTGCCAGCAGTTTCACACTTTATTGTATATCCTGGTCCACCTGTTCCATTCCCAACTGGGCAACCGCCTTGGCTAACAAAGCCAGGGATGACACGGTGAAAAGTTAAGCCATTATAAAAGCCTTCATTTGCCAGCTTTTCGAAATTAGCTACCGTACCCGGTGCTTCATTTGGGTATAATTCAAATTCAATTTTCTTTCCGTCTTGCATTTGTATGTATCCTTTTTTTGTCATCTCGACCACTCCTTTATCTATAAATGAATCAGTCTTTATCATACATGAAGTTAATAAGAAAGAAAAGTAAACGGCTTGTTTACGCGCAGAAACCAGCTCTTGTATTAGGGCTGGTTTCATTTTATAAGTTTTATTTTACCAAAATGGTTTCCGCTTTTTGAAAACGGGAGATAACTCCTGTTATAACAATTGTAATCACAACCGGAATAAGCCAGCCTAGCCCATGTTCATAGAAAGGCAATGTTTGTTTATAAAAGGAGATAATCGGCTCCAACCATCTAAAGTAAGAGATCTCCAGTGAATCACATAAAGTTTTAAAGCCATCGATAATGCTAATTAAGAAGGCAACTAAAGTCGCTGCTACATACACTAATCTCGCATGGTTAAAGAATGGCGAAATGAAAGTTAACATCATAAGTGTGATGGCAAGTGGATACAAAAACATCAACACTGGGATGGAAAACGTAATGATATTTGCTAATCCAAAGTTGGCAATTACAAACGATAATAGAGAGAAAATAATCACCAATACTTGATAGCTAACTTTTGGAAGTAACGTATGAAAGTATTCTCCACAAGCTGTTATTAAGCCGATGCTAGTTGTCATGCATGCAAGTGTGATCAAAATAGCGAGCAGTAATGAACCGAATGTTCCAAAATAGTACGAAGAAGCATTGCTTAATACTGGACCACCTGTGTCGAATAAACCAAAACGTTCTGTCGTCGTAGCTCCTAAATAGGTGATGCCGACATAGATTAATGCGAGCAAAGATACTGCTACAATCCCCGTCTTAATGGTGGCTGCTAAAATCTCTCCTTTAGAAGTGACACCTAATGCGCGAATCGCATTAATAACAATAATTCCAAAAACGAGTGAAGCAAGGGCATCCATCGTATTGTAACCTTCAAGAAAGCCTTTGCTAAACGCCCCGTTAATGTAAGCATCTTGAGGTCCTTCAATAGAGCCGATTGGGCTTATAATCGACATAATCAATAATACAAATAATAAAATAATGATTCCTGGTGATAATATTTTTCCAACTCTGTCTACTATTTTCGCTGGATTTAGTGATAACCATAATGTAATTCCAAAGAAAATAAGCGTGAAAATAAAGAGTCCAAGTTGTGAAAATTCTTCTCCCACAAAAGGAGAAATTCCAATATCAAATGCAACAGTCCCGGTTCGCGGTGTTGCAAAGAAAGGTCCGATTGTTAAGTACAATAATGAAGTAAAAAATACTCCATATATCGGATGAACACGACTTGCTAAATCCTGCAAATTGGAACTTCCAGAAAAGCCCATTGCTAAAATACCAAGTAAAGGAAGTCCAACACCAGTAGTTAAAAAGCCGATGACGGCTGGCCAAAAGTTTGTCCCAGCATTCTGTCCGAGTTGTGCTGGGAAAATTAAGTTTCCTGCTCCGAAAAATAGAGCAAATAGCATAACTCCTATAACAGAATAAGATGAAAAAGATAGATTGTTCTTCATAAAAAAAGCTACTCCTTAGACGATAAAAATAATCAACAAATGCTATCATACAACTATTTTTCTGAAAAAACAATAATATTTTCTGGAATTGCGTAAATTTTTAAGAAAATTTCACAATTTCTTACTTTATCACTCTTTTAATAAAAATTTTATTATAATCATGAGGTTGTAAAGATATACATCAATAATAATTTTATTGATTTTTGAAATTCACTTGAAACTTTTTTGCGCATCAATCGTCTGTGCTTATAATGAGGTGAAGATTGTGAAGAAAAAAACAAAAATTATCATCCTTTTATTTATTTTCTTACTCTCTATTATTGTCTTCTTTCGAAAAGGAATTATTCTAGATTATCTGGGGATTCACTGGGAGAATCCATTTATACAGAAGGTTGAGATTCCAGCTACATATGCTAATATCGATCGAAATGAGAATCAGATACCAGACCCAATTGATATTGTTGAAGCTGCACGAAAAGAGGTTGAGCAGCGAACCCGTTATGAAAGCAATTATTATGATGGTGGCTATCCCCCGGATGATGAAGGGGTGTGTACAGATGTAATCTGGCGTGGATTATTGGGAGCAAATATTTTTTTGAAGGATGCCATGGACGCCGATATTGCGACTAACACGCGTTTGTACCCACGTGTAGGGGGTGCGCCTGATCCAAATATCGATTTCCGTCGAGTACCTAATCAATATGTTTTTTTTGAAAGGTATGCTGAAAGTTTAACAACAGAATTAGTACCAGGAGACATGGAAAATTTGAAAGAGTGGCAACCTGGAGATATTGTCTTATTTCTAGATGGATTTCATCATGTTGGAATTGTCTCTGATAAACGTGCTGCGGATGGTACTCCCTATCTTATTCACTCAACTTTCGCACCTTGAAAATCGACCTTGTTTTAGGTCTATTAAAGCTTTAAGAACAATCAACTTTGTTCCTTGACTATTGCCTTTAAACAAGAAAAGGCACCTGCTTCTTTGGTATAGTGGAA